>RKRO01000074.1 GCA_007571355.1 Candidatus Poribacteria bacterium
CCTTGCAACCGAATATGCCGCTGTTACCTTCGATACATCTACGATCAGCGAGGAAACCATCGTCGATAAGATCCGAGATCTCGGCTTTGATGTCGTTGATGAAGACCAAGAAGAAGAGGCTCGCGCTGCGGAGCTCCGACGGCAGAAGCAACAATTCACTGTTGGGATAATCTTCACGCTCCCACTTTTTCTGCTCAGCATGGGCAGAGATATGAATCTGATAGGAGTGTGGGCATCGGCCTATTGGGTGAACTACCTCATGTTCGGTTTGGCGTTACCGGTGCAGGGGTATGTCGCGTGGGACTATTACATCGGCGGTTTTAAGGCACTGCGCAACCGATCCGCCAATATGGATGTGCTCGTGGCGATGGGCTCATCCGTCGCGTTTTTCTATAGCCTCGTCGTAACGATTGCACTAACCACGGATGCCGGAGAACGCTTCGGCGCACACGTCTATTTTGAGACAGCGGCAGTTATCATTACGTTAATCAAGTTAGGAAAACTGCTTGAAGCACGGGCTAAAGGTCAGATAACCGCAGCCCTGAAAAAACTCCCGCAACTTGCCCCCAAAACAGCATGTCGCTTAAAAGACGGCGAAGAGCAACACATCCCTATTGAACAGGTCGGTGCCGGAGATGTCCTACTTGTCCGTCCCGGCGAAAGCATCCCTGTTGATGGCGTGGTGCGTCGCGGCACAAGTGCCATCGATGAAAGCGTCTTCACCGGAGAAAGCCTACCTGTAGATAAGGGGCCAGGCGATCCTGTGACTGCGGCGACGATGAACCAAAGCGGAATGCTCACCATCGAAGCCACGCATGTCGGCGCAGAAACGGCACTTTCCCGCCTTGTCCAACTGGTACACACAACACAACAGAGCAAACCGCCTATCCAACGCGCCGCCGATGCCGTTACAAATGTGTTTGTGCCTATCGTCACCGCAATCGCGGTTGTGACGTTTTTCGCGTGGTGGTTCCTTCTCGGCGAAGGGTTTACGCCGGCAATGCTCCGCCTCGTTGCAATCCTCGTCACAGCCTGCCCGTGTGCATTGGGGCTTGCCACGCCAACTGCCGTTATGATGGGAACCGGTATCGGTGCACAGCGCGGCATCCTCTTCCGAAACGGCGAAGCACTCGAACGCGCCGGAAACTTAACCACAATTGTCTTTGATAAAACAGGGACCTTGACAGAAGGGAAACTCATACTTACCGACATTCTCACGGATAAAGACGAATCGGAACTCCTACAATTCGCCGCCGCTGCGGAGCGTGGCAGTGAACACCCCATCGGAAAAGCAGTTGTTCAAGCGGCTAAGGAACGCGGACTGGACATCGCCACACCCATCCAGTTTAAAGCCGTCACTGGACACGGTATCACCGCACAAGTGGGAGAAAGCAGGGTCATCATAGGCAATTTATCGCTAATTCAACAACATAACATTCCGACGAAGAGATTTGAAGCAGAAGCAGAGCGTCTACAGACCGAGGCGAAAACCGTTCTATGGGTCGCTGTTGATGGGCATATTGTTGGGCTTCTGGCGGTCGCGGATACATTGAAATCGGAAGCGCAAGAGGCGGTCGCGGAACTCTACGAACTTGGATGTACGGTAACAATGATGACAGGGGATAACCGCGTTACAGCTGATGCGATCGCTAAGGCTTCGCGGATTAGCGATGTCATGGCAGAACTCAAACCCGAAGATAAAGCGGCAGCCGTAAAAAAACTACAAACGGAAAGTAGCGGGCTCGTCGCAATGGTAGGCGACGGCATCAACGATACCCCCGCATTGGCACAAGCCGACATCGGCATCTCACTCGGCACAGGTACCGATATCGCCAGAGAAACAGCACACGTAACGCTGATGCACAGCGATTTGCTTGGACTCCCCGAGGCTATTCGCCTCAGCCGAGCCACCATGCGCACGATTAAACAGAACCTCTTCTGGGCGTTCTTTTACAACGTCCTATTGATTCCTATCGCAGCCGGCGCGCTGTATCCGTTCGCTTTTGTCCCGATGATGTTTCGGGAACTCCACCCGATGCTCGCAGCATTCGCAATGGCGTTTAGCAGTGTATCCGTCGTGCTAAACAGCTTGCGGCTGCAGTGGAGAAAAATGTGATGTCTAATATTATCTTCGGCACAATCGTCCAGTCACCCCTATGGACAGAACACCTCAAAGTGCTTACGTATCAACCCCTTCCACACGGGGATGTCCATATTGTTGGCACTTTGGTTAATTCCCAAAACGTTATTAATCAAGAACTTACGCCAGAAGAGGCAGAGACGTTGCGAATTGTTCAGTCACAAGTAGATTTCACTGGCAATGCCCGCCACGCCTTCCTCGCCCTCGAAGCGAAACGTTACCGACACGCCGCCCGCTATACCCCAACCTTCGCTATTGGTATTTCCAAAGTAGATCCGCTCCCCCACCAGATTGAAGCTGTCTCACACGTCCTCAAGCAGACGCGCATCCGTTTCCTCATCGCTGATGACCCCGGCGCAGGCAAAACCATCATGGCAGGACTCATCGCAAAAGAACTCAAACTCCGAAATCAGGTGAAACGTATTTTGATTGTAGCCCCCGGACATCTGACCACACAGTGGATGCGAGAGATGAAAACGCGATTTGAGGAGAACTTCACACCCGTCACGCGATCCTACGTCAACGCTCTCTCACATGAAAACGTCTGGCAGCGCGAACAACAACTCATCACCTCCATGGACTTCGCCCGGCAGGACGATATCCGGAACGCAATCACCGCTGCACCTAATTTCGACTTGGTTATCGTCGACGAGGCACACAAAATGGCTGCCTACCAATACGGCGACAAAACCGAAAAAACCAAAAGATACCAGTTAGGCGAAACGCTCTCTCAAGCAACAACACACCTCCTCTTCCTCACAGCAACACCCCATCGGGGCGACCCCGAAAATTTCCGACTCTTCCTCGATCTGCTTGAACCCGGTTTTTTCGCAGATGCAACCCAAATTCAAGCATCTATCAACAATCGCGACAACCCACTTTTCATTCGGCGGGTAAAGGAAGACCTCAAAGACTTTGAAGGCAAACCCTTGTTCTTACCGCGCCACGTCCAAACAAAACCGTTCCGGCTCGGCGCAGAATCCGAAAGTGAGATGCGCCTCTATAACGAACTTTCTGAATACATTCGCGAGCAGTACAACCGATTTTCCGAAAACTCCCAGAAGCGAAACAACGTCGCATTCGCCCTCGTGATCCTGCAACGGCGACTTGCCTCCAGCACACACGCTTTGCACGTTTCGCTTCAACGCCGAAAACAACGGCTGGAAGAATTGCTGCAAAGTGCGACACATGAAACAGATACAATCCCAACCGAGCAGCAGCGCGACGAATTAGAAGACCTCAGCGAAAACGAACGGTGGGAACGAGAAGAACAGTGGGAAGTACTCTCTGTTGCCGAAAACCGAGAAGAGTTGAGAAATGAGATTGAGACTCTCACAGACCTTGAAGCGAGCGCGCAACAAATTATTGAAAGCGAGTCGGAGATTAAACTCAATGAACTCAAAAAAGCATTGGAGGAACTGAATACGCAATATCCGAATCAGAAAATTCTTATTTTTACGGAGTACTTTGACACGTTGGACTACCTCCAACAAAAAGTGAAAAATTGGGGATATGCTGTGTCTGTCATTGACGGAAAAATGCCACATCAAAAGCGATTGGAAACACAACAAACGTTCCAAAACGAAACACAGATTCTCATCGCCACAGAAGCCGCAGGCGAAGGCATCAACCTCCAATTCTGCCACCTCATGATTAACTACGACTTACCGTGGAACCCGAACCGCCTTGAACAACGGATGGGACGAATCCACCGATACGGGCAAAAAAAGGAGGTCCATGTCATCAACCTTGTCGCCGCTGATACGCGCGAAGGTGCCGTTTTTGCTCGCCTCTTTGAGAAACTTGAGACCATTCGAGAAGTGATGGGTAAAGACCGCGTCTATGATGTTATCGGCGAACTTTTTCCGAAACGGAACTTAGCACAACTCATGCTTGAAGCCGCCGCCAGTACACGCGATCACACGCAACTCCTTAAGGAAGTTGAAGGTTTCCTTAACCCGGCCCAACGTGACCTGTTTAAAGACTTTAACGAGGATATGCTGGTCACGCCTTATATTAATCTACCACAGGTGACCGAATTGCAACAGCAGGCACGGGAACATGGACTCATTCCAGAATACACACGCGAATTCTTCCGAAAAACCTTGGAAACCCATAACGTTGAACTTCGCCAGCGCAGAGATGGATTCTTCAGCATCCTACGTATCCCACGCCCCATAGCCAAAATCATGCAAGACACGCACTTCCAACAGCCCAACGCAAATTACACAAAAGTGACGTTTGATAAAACACAAGCCGCAACCGACCCATCCGCTGAATTTATCTCTTTCGGGCACCCCCTCTTTGAAGCAACCCTGCGTTATGCAGAAGAAGAATACACCGAAGATCTCAAACACGGTGCCTGTTTCGAAGACCCTGATGGAAAATACAACGGCATTATCGTCTTCTACGAAGGCGAAATCCGGGACCGCACCGAAACCATCGCTGGGAAACGACTCTTCGCCCTCTATCTCCCCCAAGCAGATGGCAGCGTCCAACCGGTGAACCCCTCACTCATCTGGGACTTTCTGGAAGCAGAGACCACACCGCAGCCCGTTCCCATGCAAACGTTTGACGAGAAAGCGAAACCACAGATTAGCCGATACCTTGAAGCATACAAACAGGAACTTACCCAAGAAAGACAACGGCAGGTGGACATCAAAAAGAAATACGGCATCGCCTCCTTAGTAAAACTCATCCGCACATTAGACGGCGAACTGATTGAATTGGGTAGCAGAAGTGCCGATGGTGAAGATGTCCGACTGGCTATCCAAAACAAAGAATACCAAAAACTCGGTTACGAAAAAGAAAAAGAGAGCATGGAGAAAACCTTTCAGCAAGAAGTCACACTCGCAAAAAAACCATCTACCTTTGTCGGCGCGATTCGTGTGAAACCCGCTGCACACGCAGACGAACCAGACACCCCTATCCAAGACACATCAGAAATAGAACGCATCGGCATGGCACACGCCCGCAGGCATGAAGAAGCCCAAGGTTGCGTTGTAGAGGATGTCTCGGCAGAGAACCTCGGTTTCGACCTCCGCTCAAAAACCCACGACGGAAAAATAAAGAGCATCGAAGTCAAAGCCCGATCAGACCGCGCCCCCGTTGTACTCACTTCCAACGAATGGTTCCGTGCAAAGCAACTCAAAAACGACTATTACCTCTATGTCGTCCTCAACGCCGCAACGCAACCGAAACTTTATATTATTCAAAATCCAGCAGCGCACATACGTAACGTGCGACAAGTTACAGAAGTCAGATACCAAGTCCCCCTTTCAGAGATAACAACCAAGAGCAACATCTAACACAAACTTCCCCCCTGCTTGCGGCTCCCTCCTCATTCCCCCCTGCTTGCGGGGGGGGTTAGGGGGGTATTGTTCGTAGTAGCACAATTCATTGTGCGTTGTTTTGCGTGTGTGCGGCACTCTCGTAGCACACCCCATGCCTTAGTGTGTTTCCTTCCCCCTGCTTGCGGGGTTAGGCTCGAGTCTTTGTAGGTCGGGTAGAGCGTCGCGAAACCCGACATGCCACGTGCCGTTTCCAAATCTAACGAAACCATTCTTACACCCAAGTTGCTCCCGATGGATCTTGGACAGGGTGGCACCGTTTTTCAGACGCTCTCTTCACCCCGTAGGGGTGCTATATCTATAACAACTGGTCTATTCA
>RKRO01000209.1 GCA_007571355.1 Candidatus Poribacteria bacterium
TCCTTGACTGTACCGCCAGCAATGTCTTGTTGGTCAAACGTCCAATAACTCACGGTCACAGATGGACTCGTGAGTTATTGGACGTTTGACCAACAAGACATTGCTGGCGGTACAGTCAAGGATGTCTGGGGTAAAAATGACGGTAAGATTGTCGGGGATCCAAAAGTCGTTGATGGGCAAGTCGGAGAGGCACTCGAATTCGACGGCTCTGACGACTATGTTAACTTAACGAACCTTGGCGATTTTGGGGAGAAAATCGGGACCTCTACCTTTGAAGTTTGGATGAAAACGAGTTTTAAAAATGACTGGACAACACTCTTCAAAGTCCTTGACGAAGGGTGTAACATGGGATGGGCAATTGAACCGAACCGGAGTGCCTTAGCTGGATTCCCGTTTGCGGAAGGTGTCATTCATTTTTATCTTCGTCAACACTCGGCGGCAGGCTGCACCGCTATCCCCGTTGAAATCGAATTTCCGATCTCCGATGGAAAATGGCACCATATCGTTTTCGCAATCGAAGACGCTGGTAAAGCCGATATCAGCATTTATATGGACGGCGAGCCACAAGAGATCACCGCTGGTGACGTAAAGGAACTCGACAATTTTGTTCCATTTGTGGAACCCGTCTTTATCGGTGCGGGGAACAATCGCGGTGCCCCCAGCCGACATTTCCCCGGTGTCATTGATGAAGTCCGCATTTATGATCGACCCCTTACTGCTGGCGAAGTAACCCGAAACTTTAAATCGAAAATCGGCTTGTCCGTCGAAGCAGACGAGAAGATGCCTATCGTCTGGGGGACCCTAAAGACAGGACGGTAAGGCCGCGTTAGCCACAGCCGTATAAGGATATACATGCTAACACCACATGAAAAATGGTTCTTTGATCACCACGGATTCATTATCCTCCACAAAGTCGTCCCGCCGGAGGCTATTGAACGAATGATTGAACTTGGCAACCGGTGGCACGACATGACCGTGGATGAACTGCCACCACCGTTGACATCCACGTCCCGAACTGGAGACACTTCACCAACGATCGCACACTGGATTAATCATATCCAATACGGGGATCCAGTGTTCCAACGGCTCGTACTCAACCCAGAGATTATGCGCGTGATTATTGCCCTAACACGTGAAACCCCTTGCCTCGTTGACTGTGCTTTAACCAAGAACTACAAAACCTCCGATGATATCCATTTCCATGCCGCTGGACAGGATTACAGTGTTGACGAATCGGGACCTCGAGCAGGTTTCCTCAATACTGCTATCTCCTTAGTTGATGTGCCAGAAGGGACAGGTTTCGTCTGTCTACTCGGAAGCCATAAACGCAACTTTGATCCACCGGAGGACATCTCAATTTACGACGGACCGCCTACAGTTATCAACGTCCCTGTCAACGCTGGCGACTGTGTTATCTTTACAGAAGCACTCTACCACGGCGGAAGACGCTGGACGGAAGACTATCCACGCTATACCATTTTCAACCGTTATATTGATAAAGGATCGCACAGTGCCCTGCCCATTGAAACCCACAGACATCTGATTTCGGATGAGGTCTATGAATTAGAACAGCCCGCAGTTCAGAGGCAGCGAAAGCGCGTCGTCAAACGGATCCTAAGCGAATTAGACGCATGCTAAGAACACAGCTGAGTGCTTTGCTTCTTCAATAAGGGTGTCTGATCCATTCTAAATTTTTCTTATAGTAGATCCCGTAATTACCTTTACGGTGTCGGGGTTACAGACTCTCCTGCAGTGAGGTATAGGGAGATATTGTCTGCCAGAGTGTAAATATATTTCCAGAATTTACTATAAATCTTGCATTTTATGCAACCTTTCCACCTCTTGCACCTCTCTTAACATTATGAAAGACAACATGTTTTTGGAGGAACGCATGAAAAACGACGATGCACAGTTGATTCAACGGACTTTGGCAGGCGACCAGGCCGCTTTCAGCACACTTGTACGAAAATACCAAAAGCCTGTCCACGCGCTCGTATGGCGGAAAATCGGGGACTTCCATATCGCTGAAGAAATCACGCAAGATATATTCCTCAGCGTTTACAAAAAACTCCAGACGCTGAAAAATCCGAATAGATTTGCTGGATGGCTTTACGTGATTGCGGCTCGCCGATGTTACGCTTGGTGTAAAAAGAAACGGATTCCGATGAAATCCTTGGATGCGATGTCAACAGAGGAATTGGAGGAACTCGCTTACGTGCAATATCGCGCGCAACAAGAAGATGAAGGTGTAAGTGAACGGCAACGCGAAGTCGTCAAACGTCTCCTCCGAAAGTTGCCGGAGAGTGAACGCACTGTCGTAACGCTTCACTACCTCGGCGGCATGACCTGTGAAGATATTAGCCAACTTTTGGGCGTATCACCAAACACAATCAAGAGTCGGCTGCATCGCGCGCGTCAGCGATTGAAGAAGGCAGAGCATATCGTTCGCGAAAATTTAGGCGGTTTCCAGTTTCCCACGACCTTAACTGAAAAGATCGCACAAGAAATTTCCCGTATCAAATCGACCGCGCCATCAGGCGGTAAACCGTGGATGCCGTGGGCAGTCGTTGCCTCAACCACTGCGTTGGTTGTCCTATTGATGGGCAGCGGGACACAATATCTACCTCGCTTTCAGAAACCGTATAGTTTTGACGCAAAATCCGAAGCAACTGTTGAGCTCGTTGATACATTCTTTGTCCGTACCTCAAAGCAGAAACTCAGCGTGAGAAACCAGTTCGGAAACACCGATACACTTGGTAAGCGTAACGGAAATACGAATCACGGCACAAAGGCACTTCAAATCACTGCTGAGCAACCTGAGCCACCTGATATATCGGATATAAAATCGCAGTGGATACCGATGGGCGGACCAGAAGGCACTTCGGGAGGTAGAGCCGGCCTATTTGCTACATCCAAACGGGCTCTCTATGCTGTTGCAGCGAGAGGAATTTACCGCTTGACAGCAGACGAAAAGACTTGGACGTTGATCTGCGAAAGTACTCCAACCCGTCAGTTCCAAACGCCGATGGCAGAGCGGGGCGACACCCTTTATGTCTTGACCGCTGATGAGCTGTTAGCCTCAACCGATGAAGGTAAAACATGGGATGTTGTCGGTTCTCGCCCAGAGGGGCGTGCCTATGCGTTGCTCGCCACGGATGAAGCACTTTACCTCATTTTTGAGAAACATATCTTTCGGTCTGACGATGCCGGTAAAAGTTGGATACCGATGACGCAAGATTTGCACGCCTATATTATAAAGATAAATGGTGCACCTGATAATATCTCAATTTCGGACGCTGTCGCGCTTGACAACACGGTATTTGTCGGAACAAACCAGGGACTTTATCGTTTGGCTACCGGACTCTGGGAAAAATTGTCTCTGCCTACCAGACGGTTTGACGCTTCTCGCGGTTCCTGGTATATTACTTCGTTGGACGAATATATTAATTCGTTAATAGCCACCGAAGGCAGACTCTATATTGTAGCAGGATCCGATTTTACACGATCTGCAAACCTATTTGAACAGTCTCGAATGCTCAACCAATCGACCGAGGTGCTAAAGCATCCTCCGAGAATCTTTCGTTCAACCGACTTGGGGACTACTTGGGTCGATATCTCGCCAGTAGAGGGCTTGGGCACTGACAATGGATTGTGGATGGAGCTGCCACCTACAGATAATGATACTCGGCTACAGATGTTCAGTGGCATCCAATTAGTTGCAGTCGGTGAAACGCTTGTGGTGATGGGTAGTAGTGCTCTATTACGTTCGGATGATTGTGGTGATACGTGGGATAACATAGGAACTAGTCAAAATGCGTTGAGCCAGAGCGTTTTCCCTGTTGTCGCGTTAGATGAAAATAATTTTTACACATCTGACATCTCTGGAATAGCGCGCTCAACGGATGCCGGTGTTTCATGGAATCCATTTTCGACTGGGATGGTCAACTCTCATGTGCAGGGTCTACTCATGCTTGAGAACGTTCTCTACGCGCTAACCCCTGAAGGGATAGTCAAATCAAGAAATCTCGGTGAAACCTGGACTTTCGTTCGGATAAACACTGGTGATGTTGTGCTAAAAGAACAGCTACGGAAAAAGCAGAAAGCGCAAAATTTACTCAGTCATGCGAAAATTGCAAAAATTAATGGTGCACTCTATATAAGCAGCAGCACAGAGGATAACGTTGCGTTTTTTCGTCTCTCTACTGATCAGGATGCCATGAAACCTGTCCAACGGATGCCAGTTTTTGCTGAGGATACACTGCAATCTGAGTGGCAAAAAAGATTTGACGCAGTGAGAAACAGTTCCCCTGTTCCGAATATGAGTGAAATAAGTCGCTTGAGACGAACAGATATGTCCCGTATTATTGAGGAACGCCGAACGAATGGCGGATTTACAATGACTGGTGAAACTGTCTTTATGGAATTCCGACACAAACTCTTCAGATGGCGAAAAGGTGAAACACAATGGTTCAATACCGGTATTATGGATATCACCGAACGCGCCCCGGGTGCTGATACATCTAAAGGTCTCACACTCGCGGCTTCACAGAACGTCGTCTATGCTGGTAAACGCGACGGATCCCTATTTCAATCGCTTGACAGTGGAGAGAATTGGAAAGAGCTCACTGCAAATTTACCTTTTGCTTTCGCATATTTTGAAGAGATCGTTTTTGCAGGTGCCACCGTTTATGTCGTAACGGATCAAGGGGTTATGAATTCGCACGATGGTATCAATTGGCACGTACTCACCGATACTGAAGGACATCCAGTGCATATAGTTCGAATAGCCGCGGAGGGTGATAAGGTCTACGGTATCAGCAACCGCGGCGTTTATCGCATAAACGGGACAAATACATGGATTCGGATGTCATCCGAGGTTCCATATAAAGTAACCGCTTTCGCCGTTGACCGTGGTATTTTCTATATCGGCACGCGGCATCGCGGTGTCCTCCGCCTGCACCTTAACCAATCCAACAATTAAATTTTGACAGAGGTATCCCATGAAATATGTCAAAGAGACACTTTTGATGATCATCTTGATGCTACCTTTAACGATCTTTGCGGTACCGCATGAACCCTCTCCTGCTGGAGGCGGTTGGCTTGAACTGAATTCTGAACTGCCCCTCGTGCAAACTGAAAAACCTTGGTTTCCCGATTATCCAGGTCCGCTAACGATTGAGGCGTGGGTATACATAGACAAACCGCCGAGCGTTCGAGGTGTTATATCATTGGCTGTTGGATCCCGTGCTGCTTTCTCCATATTCGGGCAAACAAACCGATTCACCTGTGCCATTGTTAGTGATGGGTATACAGCGAGTCCTGCTACCGTCACAAAGGAGGTTGACGGTGGGTCAGGAAAGATATGAGGAACGTTACCTACCGGGCGGTGGGTCTATTACGTGGCAATAATTGACGGCGGCTCTACTGTCGGATGCGGCGATTTTATCTCTGGACTAACTCGAGGGGGACACCTAACATTTGCAAATGAACCGCTCCTTGTCGGCGGTGTTCCGGTTTTGAAGGATAGTGGATTGAAGTTGAAAGCAGTGCCTGCATCTGGCATGTATATTGATGAATTGAGAATCAGCCGCGTTGTCCGCTATGACGTAGGTGCGTATAATACACCTGTTGGCGCGTTTACTTCGGACGATGACACGCGGGGTTTGTACCATTTTGATGGAGAGTCAACCGAACGTTATGAGGATGCTTCCCGTCATCAGATCCCATTAGTCCGTGTTAAGAGGAAAACCGAGCTCGGATCAAATCAGTAAGCCCTTCTAATTTCCAGCTCTTCTATTTTCGGGAACCCACTTCAAACTTCATACCTTCGCGCTGGTGAGATTTCTTTCCTAACCATGCCTTTCGCTGTTCCTCAATTTAACTTTTTCAAAAACATCAAACGTGGTATAATAGTATGTAGAAAGCGATAAAACCGATCTGGCGCGCTGACAGGTTTATAAGTGCAGCACAACGGGGTGTTTCTTAAAGACGTGCCGATTTAAACATTCAAAACCTTTTCATCGTCTTAAAACTGCAGACAGACATAAAACAACGTGAGTTTGATAAAAGTTGGATGTATGTGGCATATCGTGTTAATTTGCGCTGTAGACCCCACAAACTAAAAGTTTGTGCTACAATTCACGCCGCTGTACTACGAAAATAGAACCCGCAACACCTCCGAAAGGATTCATCAAACTGGCGTTAAAACACACAAGGAGGAACAGAAATTTGCACCATTGGAAATCAAACCTTTTTCGACTATTCACTTGCTTTGTTCTGGTTGCCCTTCCTATGCAAGCCATCGCTGGCGATTGGCCAACGTGGCGCGGTCCGAATCAAGACGGCACCTCTACTGAAACTGGATTAGTTTCATCTTGGTCAGTCGAAGGAGAGAACCTGCTCTGGGAAGCAGAATTTATCGGACGTTCCACGCCGATTGTCCTCAACGGCAGAGTCTACGTTATCGGCCGTGTTGGCAAAGACATCACCGAACAGGAGCGTATCGCCTGCTTCGACGCTGAAACTGGCGAACGCTTGTGGAATTACCAATTCAACGTTTTTCATACGACAATCACCTTCAACCGTGTCGGATGGACGAGTCTCGCTGGCGACCCAGAAACAGGGAATATCTATGCACACGGGGTCCAAGGGCTTTTCTTCTGCTTCGACAAAGACGGCAATATCCTCTGGTCGCGTTCACTCACGGAGGAATACGGACGGATATCCGGCTACGGCGGACGCGTACATACACCGATCATCGCTGGCGATCTTGTCGTTATCAGTTATCTTAACTCAGGATGGGGCGACCAAGCCGCGACGCGCCACCGTTATTTCGCTTTCGATAAACGTACCGGCGAACTCATTTGGATATCAACACCGGGCGGCAGGCCCTTAGACACGACCTACTCCACGCCTGTTATCGCAAATATCAACGGACAACAACTCATCATCGGCGGCAATGCGGACGGCAGCATCTACGCAATGAAACAAAACACAGGAGAGAGGGTCTGGGGATTTAAACTCAGTCAGCGCGGTATCAATACATCTGTCATCGTTTCAGGCACGAAAGTCTACGCATCACATAGCGAAGAAAATATAGATAACACCGAGATGGGACGCGTCGTCTGTATTGACGCAACCGGCACCGGAGATGTCACCAAAACTCACGAACTCTGGCGATATGACGCGGTTAACGTTGGATATGCATCTCCGACAATCCATGATGAATACCTTTATGTCGTGGATAACTCCGCTAACGTTCACGCTGTGAATGCAGATACGGGCGAGTTACACTGGATTCACAATATCGGTAAAGTCGGAAAAGGTTCACCTGTCTGGGCGGATGGTAAACTCTATGTCACCGAAGTCAATGGGGGCTTCGCTATCCTTCAACCCAGCGCGGATGGATGTGAGTCGCTGAGTGTCCAAGAGATCAGTCGGTTAGAAGAAGATCACTACGTCGAAATCTACGGGGCACCTGCTATTGCTGATGGACGCATTTATTTTACCACAGAGGAACGCCTCTACTGTATCGGGAGAAAAGAATAATGATTTTTTATTTTTTAGGTTTTCGCTCCTTTTTGGCGAAGCTTGCAAGCCAAAACTTGCTATTAAAAAGCTCCGTTGTCAAAAAAGGGTTCATGGTTAAGTCGAGAGTACTATTGGGCTTATCGAGTTTTTTTATTCTGATGCTCTTTATTGCGGGGTGCGCCAGCAAAGAAATAGCACCTAAACCTGTTGAGATGAGCACGGCTCCAGCTGTTTCGCTGTTGCTTACGCCTGCTGAGAAACTCACATCGGGCGAGCCTATTGAATTCAGTGTCATTGGATTTGATGCCGACGGAAAACGGACACGCGCGATCGGTGCTGTAGAATGGATAAAAACCGGCTTAACCGGTATTCTTCAAGATGGAACATTCACACCCGATAAAACTGCTGGAGCGCACGCAGGCACGGTCACCGTCCAATCTGGTGATATGAAGGCAACGGCGCGGCTCCGTGTGATTCCATCGCTTCCATGGACGGAGGATTTCGAGGCAATCGAACTCGAAAAAGCACCTGGGCATTGGATCGGATCAGCAGGTAAATTCTTTGTCCGTGAAAAAGACGGAAATAAAATCTTAGTCAAAACACCCGCCAGAGTCGGTTTAGACCGTTCTAATGTCTACATCGGTCCCCCCACAATGACAAACTATCAAATTCAAGTTGACCTGATGGGCACAAGAAATAAACGTAGACTACCAGATATGGGACTCATCGCAAACCGATATACGTTGGATATGCAAGGCAGGCACCAACGCTTGCAAATCCGTTCATGGGCATCAGACCTGCGAATGGCGAAGACAATCGACTTCGCTTGGGAGACGGATGTCTGGTACACTATGAAAATGATGGTAGAGATTGTCAACGATAAAGCGATCATCCGTGGAAAGGTATGGCGAACCGGCGACCCTGAACCGGAAGCCTGGACGATCACCGCCGAAGATCCACTGCCTAATCGCGAAGGAAGTCCAGGTATCTACGGCTACTCCCCAG
The DNA here is from genome assembly GCA_007571355.1 of Candidatus Poribacteria bacterium. Taxonomy (GTDB): domain Bacteria; phylum Poribacteria; class WGA-4E; order WGA-4E; family WGA-3G; genus WGA-3G. The sequence continues at coordinate 8,536 of RKRO01000209.1, forward strand.
CAGATATCTATTATGACAATCTAAAAGTATGGTAGTTCTTTAACAAGTACCACGCCTAATAAAAAAACAAAGGAGTCATTCAATTGAAACCTTTTTGGAAATCACGATCTATCTACACTATCTACATTATAAAACTTGTAATGCTTTTTACTTTTGCAGCATCTATCGCTTCAGCAGCAGAAGAGATCGCGTTGTGGGGCGGTACGCTAAGTCGAAACATGGTCTCTGAGGAAAAAAACGTCCCCGCAAGTTGGGACTTGACAACCGGTGAAAACATCAAGTGGACAGCGGAACTCGGTTCGCAGAGTTATGCCGGACCGCTCGTCATCGGTGGAAAAGTTTTCGTTGGAACAAACAACAAAGCACTTTACAACCCGAAACTGACTGGCGACCGCGGAAATCTTATGGCATTTCGCGAATCCGATGGTAAATTCCTCTGGCAATCGACCCACACGAAACTCACCTCCGGTAGAGTTAACGATTGGCCCCTGCAGGGCATCTGTTCGACACCTTATGTTGAAGGGGATCGTCTCTACTACGTCTCCAACCGCTGTGAAGTTGTCTGCATTGATACTGAGGGGTTCCTTGATGGTGAAAACGACGGTCCTTTTACAGAAGAGACCGAAACGAGCGAAATTGATGGCGATATCATCTGGATTTACGATATGATGGATGAGTTGGATGTCTTTCCGCATAATCTTGCGACCTGTTCGCCGCTTGTCGTTGGGGATCTGCTATTCTTAGAAACGAGCAACGGCGTTGATGAAGGGCATATCCACATTCCTTCACCCGACGCGCCGTCTTTCATCGCACTGAACAAACACACGGGTGAACTCGTCTGGGAAGACGCATCCCCCGGCGAAAATATACTGCACGGGCAGTGGTCAAATCCTGCCTACGGCGTTATTAAAGGCGTGCCGCAGGTTATCATCCCCGGCGGCGACGGTTGGGTCTACGCTTTTGAACCAGAAACCGGCAACATCATCTGGAAGTTTGATTGTAACCCGAAGGATTCTGTCTGGGAACTTGGTGGCCGCGGCACACGCAACAACATCATCTCAACCCCAGTCGTTTATGATGATAAAGTATTTATTGCTGTCGGACAAGATCCCGAACACGGTGAAGGCGTGGGACATCTCTGGTGCATCGATGCCTCCCAAACCGGTGATGTTACCGAGACCGCTGGGATATGGCACTTCGGTGATGAGCAATTCAATCGCACGATGTCCACCGCAGCGATTGTTGATGGACTCCTCTACATCGCGGACCTTAGCGGGTTCCTCTACTGCATGGATGTCAACACCGGCGACCTTTTTTGGAAGCACGACACCTTCGCTGCCATTTGGGGGTCCCCCTATGTTGTAGATGGCAAGGTCTACCTCGGCGACGAGGACGGCGATGTTGTGATTCTAAAAGCAGGCAAAACCGAGGAAGTATTGTTTGAAACCAACATGGGAAGTGCTGTTTATACGACACCCGTTGCAAAAGACGGCGTGCTTTATATCGTAACCCGTAATACACTGGTTGCGATTTCAGAATAAGAGTCCACTGGACACCAGAGTCATTTGGAATTTATCGCATATCTTGAGAGGTGCCATCACATGGCGTATAGTAACTTTACACTGGAGACAGTCCGGCAAGCATTTGACATAGAAGAAGTTGATATCGCCGGGCTTTTTTCCGATAGTGAACCGATGGCTCCGAGCGCACTGCTTACCGCCGTGTTGGCGCGAAATATGCCTTTAGCTACCGCCATCGGCACAGAGAAAGCAAAATCAGAACTGATCGTCGCCAATGTTCTTGTTGAACTTCGCGAACAGTTGAATCTAGACATCAGTCTCTTTTCTGGCATCGATTTCAACGTTGATAGCGAGAGTGGCCTGATAGGGGTATGTGATTTTCTGATCAGCCTGTCACCAGTCCAATTCGTGTTGGAAGCACCTGTCATCGTTCTTGTAGAAGCCAAGAAAGATGATTTAGAAGTCGGGCTTGGACAGTGTGTCGCCGAGATGATCGCAGCACAACGTTTTAATAGTGAAAAAGGTAATGAAATTCCACACGTCTATGGGGCAACGACTTCAGGCACAGAGTGGCGGTTTCTCAAATTGAAAGGGAAAAAGCTCTACATTGATATGCTTCCCTACCCCATTGAACGCTGCGATAAAATCCTCGGTATCCTTGCAAGTATGGTCGATCAAAAAGCCTAAATGGCATAACCTTGACCCCGCTCAACACGTTGATTAGTTAAATTTGAAAGTACCAAGTCAATGGTACTGCGTAGAAAGTTTTATGCAAATGAACCTTACCCGAAAAATTACTGAAGCCCAGAAAGCACTCGATGCACATGTCCGAGAAATCGTCAAATGGCACTTCAGCCCAAAGACTGGCTCTCCTTTCTGGTTGGAATACGCTGAAAACCTTGACTTTGATCCACGAAAAGAGATAGGTGGGTATGCTGACCTCAAATGCCTCGGACATTTCCAAGATGAATGGCTCCGCGGCGGCCCCGTCCGACGTTGGGTTCCCAAGGCTTATGCCAAAGAACCTATTTATGTTTTTGAAACCGGCGGCTCAACAGGGGTCCCGAAGTCTCGGATTAGCATCCGAGATTTCCATATCGATTATGAGATATTCAGTAAAACCCTCTCTGACGAGGGCTTTCCACCTGGCAGTGATTGGCTCATGTTGGGCCCAACAGGACCCCGCCGGTTACGGCTCGCTGTTGAGCATCTCGCGCAGCATCGTGACGGCATCTGTTTCCACGTTGATCTCGACCCCCGTTGGGTGAACCAACTCGTGCGTTATGGGAAAAATGAGGAGTTAGATGCCTATAAAAACCACGTTATTTCGCAGGCACTCAACGTCCTACGTGCCCATGAAAACGTCCAGTGCCTCTTTACCACGCCGAAGCTGCTGGAGGCGTTGTGCGAAAAGATTTCCTTGCCAAAAGCCGGTATTAAGGGAATCTTTTGTGGTGGCACGGAAATGGACGCACAATTCCACCGCTTCGCACGGGAGGAACTCGTCCCCGGCATTGACTTTATCCCGACCTACGGCAATACGCTCATGGGGTTAGCCACTTGTAAACCCTTTGATCCGGCAGATAACTATGCGATTATCTACTATCCACCGCATCCGCGCGCTGTCATTGAACTCGTTAACCCAGAAAACCCAGAGGAAACTGTCGATTACGGCGAAACCGGACGCGTCATGCTCACAACCCTAACAAAAGAATTTTTTGTGCCCCGTTTCCTTGAACGGGACGAAGCCGAACGCACTGAACCGATCCCTGAATACCCGTGGGATGGCGTTGAAAACCTCCGCCTGCTTACCCAACTCCAAGAAAGCGTCGTCGTAGGGGTTTACTAATCATTTATGTTTAGTAAAGCAATGTGAAAGGTTCTAATCATCTACCTTGAAAAGAATTGAAGAGGAGGCAACAAATATGAAAGCAATTCAGACTGTTGAAATTCAAGATCCGGTCTACGAAGAGACCTATACCGCCCACATCAAAAAAAACGGTGCCGCGTGGATAGGGTGGATACCAGAAGTCCTCGAAGTAGAATGTGAAGAGAACACGAGAGACGTATTGCTAAAAACGCTTGTGAAAGACCTGCATGAAGCCTTAGAAACTGAAGAAGAGACATGGGATAAGCAGATCGAGGAAGATGCTAAGGCAGGGAGATTGGATCGTTTTGCTGAAAAAGCACTTGAGAATTTCAGAGCGGGTAGGTATTACGAGATAGAAGATCTCCAGAAATTATTGGAGAAGTAGTTTGTTACATGAACCATATTCTTGAAGCAGATTTTTGGAAATTTTGCGCGAGACTTCCACTGAATATTCAAAGACGTGTCCCTCAAAAATTTCAACTACTCAGGCAAAATCCAAGGTATCCATCTCTCCGTTTTAAAAAAGCTGGAGATCATTCGAATCTGTAAAGGCTATCGGTCAGTAGCACGTAGAACAAATAATACCTTCGTCTGGTTTTGGACAGGCAAGCACGACGAGTACATCAGACGGATTCAACAGAATTGATGAAAGTTTTTTCATATTCTGTTTTTTACTGGAAAGTGACGAAGTCGAACGCGCTGAACCGATCCCTGAATACCCGTGGGATGGCGTTGAAAATCTCCGCCTGTTTACAGAACTTCAAGAAAGCGTCGTCGTAGCGGTGTATTAACCTCATAAGGATAGCGGCTAACCAAACACTATGAATGTCGAGAATCGAACGCTCTTTACCAAAGATAATCTATTTGTGCTTCGAGGTATTGACAGCGAGTCTGTAGATTTAATCTATCTAGATCCACCTTTCAATTCCAATCGGAACTATGCAGCACCTATCGGGAGCCAGGCAGCAGGGGCGGCGTTTAAAGATACGTGGACCCTGTCAGATGTTGATAACGCATGGCACGGCGAAATTGCAGAGCGCGAACCTCCGCTTTACCAAGCCATACGCGCTGCCGAGTTGACGCATGGGAAGGGCATGAAGTCTTACCTGATTATGATGGCAGTGCGGTTGTTAGAGATGAAACGAGTCCTTAAAAACACAGGCAGCATATATTTGCACTGCGACCCGACAGCGAGCCATTATCTCAAAATGTTGGTAGATACTGTATTTGGCAAAGATAATTTCCGTAATGAGATCGTATGGAACTATGAAAAATGGACAAATGCTGCCCGGTATTTCCAACGGAACCACGATATCCTCTTGATGTATTCAGTTACTGACCGGTACACTTTCAACAAGCAGTACGGCGAACTGACAGAACGCCAGAAGCAATTGATTCAAACAGGATACAATACGGGCTCCAGCAGTGGAAAGAAAATAGTCCGCATTTACGATAGGAAAAACCCGAAAGTGCAAACGAAACTCCCTATTTGGACAGAAGAAGGCAGAGCAATCTACGATGTCTCAATGCCTAAAGGCAAGGCTCTCAACGATGTTTGGAAAATCGCAGCTTTGAATGGCCAAGCGAAAGAACGTTTAGGTTACCCAACACAGAAACCTATTGCTCTCTTAGAACGTATCATCAAAGCCTCGTCTAACGAAGGGGAAGTCGTGTTAGATCCCTTCTGCGGGTGTGCAACGACGTGTGTCGCAGCGGAACGACTTGGGCGACAATGGGTCGGCATTGATATTTCCGAGAAAGCAGTCGAGTTGGTCCAGATGCGTTTAGAACGGGAAGTCGGACTTTTCGGCACCGTTATCCATCGCACTGATATTCCGAAACGGAGTGAGAAACTTGCCAACTACCGCACGCATAAACACATTCTCTACGGTAAACAAGAGGGAAATTGCAACGGATGTGGAACGCACTTCCCATTCCGTAATATGACGGTAGACCATATCGTTCCAAAGTCCCACGGAGGCACTGACCATGTGGATAACTTGCAGCTGCTTTGCGGGGCATGTAATTCAACAAAGGGTCAAAGCACCCAAGCACAACTCATCTCACGTTTAAAGACACAAGGGGTTTTACTATAAAGAGGGATTGCCCTATTTTCCCGCGCCGCCGAGGACATTTGCTGATTTCGGAGAAAAAAAAACGGTACGCTATAGTAGAAGTAGGCATACACCCAGATCACGTCTGGATGGTACTACTTCTATATAAAAACCGAGGAGAAATCTGAACATGATAACGAAAATAGAAAAAGTCTTCCGATCCCCCTATGCCGTGCCGAACGGCTTGCAAGTTACGGACGACGGTTTATGGATCGTTGACCAGATTACCGATAGGGTTGCCTTAGTTGAGATAACGTCAGACCCGGATTATACTGTGCCGAAACTCATCCGCGACATCCCGAGCGAATCCTCTAACACAAGCGGTATGACGTTCGGTGACGGTTCACTCTGGTTGGCTGCAAACGGCTCTGGGGAACGTTGGCGGCCTGTCCGGAATACAGATGCCGAAACAGGCGAGATTTTTCAAGTCGATCCGGCTACCGGTGAAACGCTCGGACGCTACCCAATACCCGATGGCGGCGGCACACACGGCGTTGAATATGATCACTATGATGAAGGACATCTCTGGGTCCAAACGCTTAAAAATCAGGTCACGCATCAGGTCAGGATTTCGGACTGGTCTGTGCAAAAGACGCTGCCGTTGCCGCATGGGCGCGGACACGGCATGGTTCGCGTTGAAGATGGGCTTTGGTCAACCCATACGTCTGATAGGGTCATCGTCAAGCTGGATCTTAAAGACGGCACGCCGCTTGATGTGATTGAGGTACCTGAAGATTACCCTGAGCCGCACGGGTTATCCATCTACGGCGACGGTTTTCTGTATTGTGATGCCGCCTCCGGGTGGGTGGCAAAAATTACATGGTAAAATGGTTATTAGTTATCGGTTATCGGTTAAGAGGTTTTCGTTTAACAAAACCCTCTTTTACTGATAACTGATAACTGAAAGCCTGCGCAGCAGGCGAACCGAGAACTATTAAGATGATACACATTCCAATTCTACGCGCCGGACGTTCCTACAGAAGTCTGAACACCGTTCGCGTGCCACACATTAAAACAGGGGAACCTTTAGTCGAGGTGAGCCAAGCCAACCGTGGCTTGATAGCGAAGGACCTCGTTGATATCGCGCGCCAAAAGGACGTACTTGGACAACGTCCTATCGTCGAAATGATCTCTATTTGCAAGAAGGCAGCACATCTTTTTTCAACAGCGACGCTGCCGCTTGACGGAACCGAGCAATCCCCGACAGATTATATCCAACAGGTCTCCGGAACAACAGGGCTGCCTGAAGCACTCTGTCAGCAGAACCTTGTCAAAATTCAGGGTGTCATGGAGAATATCGACACGGTTTTAGATGGACTCACCCGTGGATTGGATTTACAACTCCTTGACACTGGTTGGGGTGTCCAAAACGGACGCATGCTGAGTTACGTCTGTGAAACGGATTCATTGGGGGCTATTCTGCCGAGCAATTCGCCGGGCGTGCATTCGCTGTGGGTGCCTGCCATCGCATTAAAAGTCCCCGTTGTGCTAAAACCGGGTCGAGAGGAACCCTGGACCCCGTACCGCATCGCACAAGCGTTTATTGCAGCCGGTGCACCCATAGAAGCGTTCAGCTTCTATCCAACCGATTATTCTGGTGCCAACGAAATCCTGAACCGATGTGGACGTTCCATGCTTTTCGGAGGTGGTGCAACCGTCGCACCGTGGGTAAACACACCACGCGTTGAAATCCATGGCCCGGGACGTAGTAAAATTATCATCCATGAAGGCGAGCAAAATAACTGGAAGCAGTACCTTGATCTTATCGTGGAATCGGTTGCTAAAAATGGGGGGCGGTCTTGCATCAACGCCTCTGGTGTGTGGGTGACAGCAAACGGACGTGAAATCGCTGCAGCGTTAGCAGAACGCTTGGCACGCATCGAACCAAGACCGCTTAACCATCCACAAGCAGGGATCGCAGCGTGGGCGAATCCAAAAGCCGCACACGGTATCTCCTCGCTCATTGACCGACACCTCAAAGAACCGGGGGCAATAGAGCTAACAACCGGGGACCGCGTCATCGAATTAGATGGATGTACCTTTCTCAGACCGACTGTGATATGGTGTGAAGACGCAGAACACCCGTTAGCCAACACCGAATTCCCGTTCCCGTTTGTGAGTGTCGTAGAAGTACCACCGACGACGTTAGTCGAAGCCATCAGTGCAACACTGGTAGCCACCGCGATTACAACAGATGAAACGCTCACCCAAGACCTCATAGCAACACCGCTCATTGATCGACTCAATTTAGGGGCGATCCCGACGAATCAAATCTCTTGGGAGAGTCCGCACGAAGGCAACCTCTTTGAACATCTTTATAGACAACGGGCTTTCCAGCGTGGGTAATGTTCTAAAAACTTGATTTTTTCAAACGTTTGGTATCATAATCATGACCGATAACCCGAATGTTATTCTCATCTTCGCAGACGATCTCGGACGCGGGATGCTCAGTTGTTATGGACAGCAACATTTCGAGACCCCAAATATCGACCGCCTTGCAAACGAAGGTATGAAGTTCAACCACGCCTACGGTTGCGCGTTCTGCGCGCCTTCCCGTGCCAGTATGTTGACAGGGATCCACGATTGCCACGAGGGGACATGGACATATACCCAAGGCGGACTCTACAATAGGCTAAGTGCTGGGGAACTGACGCTAGATCAAATCACGGAATCGCTGCAGACAACTGGGCTTCAAGCAGGCCCTGATGATGTCTTCTTGGCACAGATTGCCGAGGAAGCGGGCTACGTTACCGGACAAATCGGGAAACTTGAATGGGGTTTTGCCACAACCGGTGCGCGTATCCGACGGCACGGCTGGCAATATCACTACGGTTATTACGACCATCAACGTTGCCACGGCTTTTACCCACCGTATCTCTTTGAGAATGGACAACTGACAAATATTCAAGGGAATACACACGCCGACTGCGGGAAGCACCCAAACTCGGAATCCACCGAAAATATGGAGATTCGCAGGAATCGCCAGGGGAAGGCGGTGTATTCTCAAGACATTTTCAACGAGAAAATCATAGAGTTCCTGCGCATCCATCAGGACGAACCGTTCTTTCTTTATCACCCATCTCAGCTACCCCATGGACCGATCGCCGTACCGGATATCCATCCCGCGGTGAAACAGGCTTCGGCGTTAACAACGTTTGAAAAAGAATACGCGTCTATGATCCTAAGACTCGATGAAACCGTTGGTATCATCTTGGGCGAACTGGAACGACTCGGCATAGATGACCGCACGATGATTGTCTTCTCTGCTGATAACGGACACGAAGTGTATTACCGTCAGGAAAGCCGAACGACAGGTCGGCAAGCGGATTTGGAAGGGAACAGTTTTGACGACATCACAACGAAATTCTATTCGGAAACATGTGGCGATGTGTTCAACGGAAACGACGGTATGGGAGGCCTAAAGTTTTCAAGTTGGGAAGGTGGCACGCGAATCCCTTACATGGTCCGCTGGCCCGGAAAGGTTGCACCCAGCAGTACGTCCGATTTTATGCTCACGAACTACGACCTCATGCCGACCCTTGCAGATTTCATCGGAACAGAGATGCCGCAAGACAAAGATGGCGTTTCATTCTTACCGACGCTGCTTGAAAGGCACGAAGACCAGCAACACCACGAGTGGATCATATACGCCTCTCGACTCGGTCCAGCACTTGTAACGTCAGAGGGTTGGAAACTACGGTATATCAACCGTACGGACAACTTCCAATTATATTATCTCCCCAACGATTATCGTGAGGAAAACGATATTTCAGCTGATCACCCTGACCTCGTTACCCATCTCAGTGGCTGGATGCGCAATGCATGTGATGGCGATTATCGAAACGGTACCCCTCAAGCACACTTCGCGGCGTATCCAGATTTTTAATTTATGGCCCCCTTGGACTGCACTCCGTTCCGCTTACGCGCAGGTTTCTGGATAGGAGGAAGTTCCAATTCCCGACTTCCGATTTAAGGAAGATACTTCAAAGGCTCAAACTGACATCATGCTCTCCGCAAGGTAAAATAAAAAAATGCTTATTATTGATGCCCACCTCGATCTCTCCATGAACGCTTTACAAGGCAACCGAGACTTATTGCGTTCCGCTTATACGATCCGGACCCAAGAAGCACGTGTCTCCGGCAAAGGACGCACACAAGGCACCGTCGCTCTCCTAGAAATGCGTCAAGGCCGGATTGCACTGAGTTTCGTCACGCTCTTTGCCCGTTCAACCGGTAGCCCCTCCCCACATTCTGATTTTGCGTCGCCTGCCCAATCCTACGGCATCGCACAGGGGCAACTCGCTTACTACCGCGCCTTAGAAAGAATGGGGTACGTCCGCATCATCACGGACCAGGGACAATTAGACAGACACATCAACGCTTGGCGGACGTGGGAAAGCACAGCGATTGGCGACGCAGATGATTACGATAACACACCCGCTTTGGGATTCGTGATTAGCATGGAAGGTGCCGACCCGATCCTTTATCCGACGCAATTAGAGGCTTGGGTTAATGATGGGCTGCGCCTGCTCGGACTGACACACTACGGTCCCGGACGCTATGCCGGTGGGACAGGTACAGAAATCGGATTAACCGAACTCGGTCGTCCGCTGCTCGCCGAAATGGAACGCTTAGGTGTTATCCTCGACCTCACGCACTGTTCTGATCAGGCGTTCTGGCAGGCATTGGACCACTACAATGGATGGGTTCTCGCTAGCCATAACAACTGCCGCGCACTCGTTCCGCATCAACGCCAGTTCAGTAATGAACAATTAAAGGCAATCTTTGAACGAGATGGGGTCATCGGTGCTGCTTTTGATGCATGGATGCTCCAACCCGGCTGGATTACCGGCGAAACGCCCAACGACAAGGTTACCTTGAACAACGTCGTTGACCATATTGACTATATTTGCCAATTGGCAGGGAATACTCGGCACGCCGCTATCGGCACAGATTTAGATGGCGGCTACGGACGTGAGCAGTCTCCGAGTGATTTGGACACCATTGCTGATCTGCAAAAGATACCGGGCTTAATGTCAGCCCGCGGCTATAGTGACGACGACATCGCATCGATCATGCACGGCAACTGGCTCCGCTTTTTACATGACGCATGGAGTTAGCAAACGTTCGGTAGAGGAGGTTCCACCCATCTTGGTCACCTGTCTTGAGAAACGCGCGTGTTAGGATTCTGATACCAACCGTGTCTTGCGCGAGGCCCGCAGTTGCCGGGCACCAGAACCCCACCTTTGGCGAAATATTTATCGTAAGCCCATCATTATTGAAACCCATCAAACCGAAGCGATGTCCCTCTGATTCGTCCTGATAAGGAGGGGAGGCGGGTTGTCTTCGGACAAGTGTGCATTTATTTTCGGATTTTACTATAAACGCCTTCGAATCTCGAAAACACTTGATTTTTCGTAAGATATTTGGTATCCTATTCTGCAGTGTCCGAGTTGACATTGCCATGGTCTCCGATTGGAATAGCCCCAAATAAACCCATTGGAAGTAAATGGAAGAACATAAAGAGGCCATCATTAACATAGAAATTGAATTGTGGCGTTTTGGACAGGTATTTGAACGGTTGCTCACAAAACTTGATGCTGGCGAGAGCGAACGATACACAAGCCAATTGCGATAATAAGAAAGAAAAGTCTGTAAATCACGCATGGATAAAAGGAGTGTTCTATGAAAAATATAAATATGGGAAAAAGGTGGGAGGGTCGACCCTTTACAGTTTGGAAAGGAACTATCCGTGAACTAAAGATGCTAATCCCTACTTTCACAATTTCAGATTTTGGTATAGGGGCTGGTGTAAATGAGTTCTTATCCGTTATAACCC
>RKRO01000433.1 GCA_007571355.1 Candidatus Poribacteria bacterium
ATTAAGATGACCTTTCTGCCGGTATAAGCCTTTTGCCTCCACCGGATCTTATCGTAAAGTCGGCGTGCTTCTGGGCGCGTGTGTGGGGCGTTGTCTATAGCGACAACAGAATCATGGGAAACCTGCTCATCATAACGGTTGGGATGAGAAAAATAGAGCACGTCGGCGCGGTGATGCAGATAGTGTGCCAAAAATGTTTTTCCGGAACCGGGGTGTCCGTACAGGTTGACGTAGGGCTCTCCGGTGTGAATTTTGTCCAGAAGTGCGTCGCGCGCTGTCACCTGTGAGGGTGTGAGTGTCTCGTCGGTTTCTGCTAATTGTGAGAGTTGTTTATGACAGGTGAGCCAATTCATTTTCTACGGACTGTTAAGTTCACCAAGTTTGCTTGGTACAACTCCTCTAAACATTCCAGAATCTCTTTCGTTGAACGAAAGGTTCCTTCGCTCAGAAGTTGAACAATTAACTCAGTAAAATCCACTTGGTCTTTCAAACCTTCTTGTAACATTCTTGATCTTTCACTTACGTTCGGAGTTAATGTATCTAACTTACGTTCAAATTGTCTACGCCTATCAGAAATAGCCTGTCCAACTATGAGTTTTGAATCGATCTGTTCAATCCATTCAGACAATTTTTCACGATTCACTTCTTCAGATGTAAAACTTCTGCGAATATTCTGAAATTCATTCATAAGTTCTCCAATGTCTTCATGTAATTGAGTTGCCTCTTTTTTCAACGAATCAGGAACAGCAGTAAAAACCTTAATGGGCTTGAGAAGTTCCCGTTTTCTGTTCTCACTCTCGCTCTGTACATCATCAATTACAGATTTCAATGTCATGATAGTATTTTCTCTAACCTTACGGTAGCACCCGGCACTATCAATCGGATTGAAATCTACAAGTTGTGGGGGACTAACGGGTAAACGCTGCAACTGCTCCGTAATTTTGTTTTGGTAGTCGATAAACGCATCTTTTTTTCTGGTTAGGATCTGATGGAACTCTGCCTTAATCGTTTCAATTTGATCCTTGAAATGCTCATGGTTCCCCAAGACATCATTGAGACTCAGGCGATTATCCGCGAGGTGCTGTCGGATATCGCGTTGCACAACATTAAACCTCTCAATCAAATTCTGTACCGCGGCATCTTCTTTGCTGTCAGTCATCAATTGGATCGCCCCCTCTACTTGGCTTGCGAAAACGCGCCATCGTTCAAAGTAACTGAAAAGTTGTTCTACCTTCTCTCCATCCTGCTTAATCCTTGCAATCTCCTTATTAATTTTCGTACAGGAGGTTTCCAACCGAGCTGCGGTTTCAATCGCATTCTTCGGTGTCCTATCCGCTTGATATGCCCCAATCTCCTTATTGCAGGTGCCCTGAACTTCTGTCTGTTCCCGTCGAATTTGGTCTGAGACCTTCCTATAGGCATCTCTAACTTGTACCTGAACACTCTGAAAGAGGATCTGTGAAAAATCTGTCAGGGGATGCCCCGTCGTCTGTTCTAAAACCCGTGGCATCTCACGTATTAGGGTTTCTAACTCGTTATTTTTCCGCATGAGGTTTTGGTGCCTCTTTGTAACCCATTCTGCGCACTTATTTTTTAAGTTTGTTTCAGCCAATTTTATCTTTTGCCGCAAGGTGTCTTTCTGTACCTCGTCGTTCTCAATGCCGGGAGTCGCATCGAGCCTTTCGGCCGCAGAGAGGTGTGCACATTGGTATTGGAGTCCGTTTGTATTTGCCAAATTAACGTTTTCTCTAATTTCTCCCAACTTGGTTTGCAATTCGGAAAAATTGATGGAGGTTTCAACCAAATAGAGATAGGTAACCCCTGCTTTCTTAGAACTGTCCGCCATTCCGCGCGCTTTGAGGATTTCTATTAATGGTTCGACCTCTTCGTCAAGGTAACCGATCTGTTTCGCTTCCTCATAGACTGCTGGCACCTGTATTGCGTTAGCGGGCTTCCCATCAACCGTCAAAGTAGTTTTCACATTTTCGAGACGTTCGAGCAACAGTTCTTCAAACGGATGTAACCTAAAATAGAGATTTGGTTCCTCACCGCGCTTTGAGCCGGACTCAACCTTCAACAGATCGCGATAAACACCAGAAATGGCGTTATTAAAAGCAACTTGGCCCACATTGAACAGTTTGGGGCCGTCTTTAGCAGGTTCCTTGCCGCGTCTGATACCTATAGTGGGAACATTGCTGAGGGTATTTCTATATCTTCCGAGTTGATTTTCCCAACCTTTAGCAGTAGCAACAGCGTGGTAGGCTGGAAATTGTTTTGGAATTAGGACTCTTAGCACGTTTTCAATAAACTTTTCTCCAGCGGGGAGTGTGGCAAGATCGGATGCAGTAGAAACGGCACTCTCCTTGACCTCCGGTGAAAAGAAGTAACGAATAAGTTCCCCTCTAATGCTATTTGTCAAACCCTCAACTTGGATCTCTTGCTTCGCCCCTTTCACAAGATCAACAGTTGATTCTCTATCAAAAAAATCGAGGATAGAAAGCAGTAACAGCGGTGTGACACTCTCAGGACTGAATAAATCTCCCAATTTTATAATATCTTTCGGAATCTGTTCTGGATTAATGGGTTTCTGGATATTAAATTGGAACGCAAGGCCATTTTGAGTGACCTGACAAGTGTTGTTTACTTCGCCAATCGTATCTAAAATAAGTTGTACATACAGCGCAGGTACGCGTGGGGCTTCGATTCTTTCTGTACCAATGTGCACTGTTAATGCCCTATTCGGGTATTCGGACAAAGTTTGTAGGGTAACCTTGGCATCTATTGAGTAACTATAATCCTGATTGCCTCCATGTTCTTCGACAACTAACAAGCCAAAGGGGGATCCTTGTTTTCTATAGTTTAAAATTTGAGGGAGCAGGTGTTTCTGAAAAGCACGCACAGCCCCACGGTGTAAATTTTTATTTCTGGGATTAAAGGGTTTGAGACGTTTTAGAATTTCGTTTAGGCTATCTGTACCGCTCAAATCGGGGCGATAACACACAAGCGTTGGTCCCGTTACTAAATTGGTAACATATTCCGGCAACAAACTATCCGTAAAGGCAACTCTATCCGAATTGGGCATCTCATATTTTTCAAACACCTCTGCCGGAACACCCATCGGATGTACACAGAGCAATTTGACAATGTTCCGTTTTGCTGCGGGGTCAACGTTAGGCAGTGCCATTATTTGTGTATGTAGACTGGCTGCATCGGTATGCTGTCCGCTATAGGTGATGTTACCGTTGAGATAATCCTCACAGAAATCTAGGAGCGAATAGGGGGTATCTTTCTCAGTATAGTGGCGTGCAGCCCTTCTGAATGTTTCTACGACTGACCGGGGGCCGCTGATGAGAGCTCTTGATCGGGTATGTCGCAAAAACTGTCCGAGGGCTTCCAAAACGTCCGTATCAATCGCCGTCTTTTCAGCGGGTGACAAGCCCCGTAAATATGAGAGTTTATCCCATAGGTATTTCGCGAATTCGGTTTCTCCGTAAAGTGACTCTAAATTGATGAGGTTTCCTGATGGGTCAGCGAATCGTGCAAGCAGATAACCATATTCGCTCTCCCGAATGTTTGCAAACGTTTCATTGTACGTGAAAACGACACAACCGATAGGGGCATTTTTGACACCTTGAAGTCCAAAGATGAATTCCTTAAGATGTGAAAGGTTTTCCGCAGCATCAGGATTGCCTTTAAAAAGTTGAAATTCATCCGGTAAAATAAGGATGCCACGGTAACCTGACTTTAATACCTGTTGGGTTGCGAAACGCAGGTAATCCAAGAGCTCAAGTGGCGATAATTCTACCTTTAATGCCCCTTGCGCTTTGATAGATGCAATTGTTCCTTGGACTTGTTCCATAGACAAACTTTTCTGATCGCTACTTATCTTGCGTGCCAAACTCTTTTCGCCAATTGCAATCACGGCCTCATACTTTTCTTCGAGTTTCGGAATGAGGTCCGGGCGTGTATCTTTTAAACGGTAGCGAGTCCATCCATGTGTTGCGGTGAGCAGATCGACGAGACTATCCCAACGGAACGGCGGGACTGCTACAATCCGTTTTGATTCTGCGAAATGCCACAGCGATGCGCCGGTGGATGTTTTGCCATAGCCGGTATCTGCATAGATGAATCCCGTGGCAGGTTTGCCATTGAGAAGGTTCTCTATCGATGCGTGCCATCGAGCCTCCATATCCGCGATTGCAACATAGGTAGCGACATGAAACTTAAATCTGTCTTCGTATTCCTTGGGTGAGTCTGCTATCTCTTGAGCCGAAGGCGTATAAAGGGTTCGTTCTTTTTCGATAATATCGGCTAACGACATAAGTTGCCCTCCTCGTGTTAAAAATCAGCCATTTGCGGTTCACGTTGAATGATGACAAAAAGTCTCCCGATTTGCTGCGTTTTCAGAAAGTCGAAACGGTTGAGTGCTTGGTTAAGCATAAGATCAAAACTGCTATCTTCAATCAGGCAGAAACGGCACACGTGAAGTCTCCGCTCATCAGTCATTTCGACTAATTCGCCGTATGAAATACCCGTTTCTCGAGCGACCCAACTTAACCCCATAAGAAAAAGTGCCGGCGAGCAAAAGTTCCTACGAGCGAAATTGGCTTTCGTAAAATTTCTTTTACCGTCTAATGATTCACTAACACCTTCAAGCACAAATGGGGATAACGGCAAAATCCAATCGTAGGCACCGTTGACAGATTTACTGCTAAACGCGTTTGCTGTATCTCCAGGGGTTTCATTTAAGTCCTCGCGCATTTCGTAAACGTAATTGATTAAAGCCTTATCTTTCGGCAAAACACGATATTCCCACAGATAATCACAGACGATCTGGTAACTCCAAGATGCCAGATTCTGCTCCGCATCATGCCGACTCCACAATCCGTATTGCACTCCGTGCAGCACATCGATAGCAATGTCACGTTTCATTTCCCATAAAGAATAAAATTCATTCCCACGTGCTGTGAATCGCCGTTTTTGGAGGTTCACAAATCCCCATTCTGAAAGTAGTTGTAGGATTTCAAATCGAGATCTATCAGTTACAGACCATCCATTTTCAAGAATAGTGTTTACTATATCGGAACGGGATTTAAGTTCTGGATGATATTTCATGACCCATAACGCCCCTTCCAAATCTGAGAATCCTTTAAGGACATGTATTCGTGACATATTTTCTATCTCTTATCTAATTTTGCCTCTTGAGAAGCCTGAAGCATTCGATAATAGTTGCGTGAATACTCCTCAAGAAGCCGCCACTGTGGTATCCGGTGGTGCGTCTCTAACTCTGTCATCACCGTTAGGTTGTGCATAATTCGAAGCCACCGTCCACTTCCATCGGACAGTTTGTCAAAAGATTCACAAAATGGACAGCGGTGCCCAACCGCAATTTTTAGAGGTTCTAATTCATCTTTGTGGATGCGGGTATATCCTCGGGTCTTACAGTCAATCATTTGCCCAAAAGTAAAGGGAAAAAATACTTTTCCATACCCAGCTGAGCGCATCCAGCCATTAGAATCAAAGGTCTTTATACCCACACTTGCTAAGCAGAAGATGGCAGGCGGGGATGCAATACCGAAACTGTGCAGCGCGGTGCCGTTAAGTCTCGAGGTGAGGCTCTTTAGCAGCTTCAACACATCTGCGTTAAGTCGGTTGATTGAATTCGTTGCCCCCATCGTTGCAAACGAGCCGAAACCAATTCGGTGTGATTTAGCAATCAGAGGCTCATAATTTTGCAGACAGTAGTCCAGATGCGATGGCTGCTTGGCGTGAATGACTGGCATCACCTTT
>RKRO01000358.1 GCA_007571355.1 Candidatus Poribacteria bacterium
ATGCGATTGCGGGTATCCAAAGGTTTCGGATCGTCAAAGATACGCTTTGCAACACAAAGAAAGGGTTCGCGGATCTCGTCATGGAGACCTGCTGTGGCTTACACAACTTTAGGCTAAACTTCAGACCTTGGTGCTATCCCACACCTCAAGACTAAATTAATATAATGTCTAAAGATTACCCGTATCAGAACGCGACATCGGTGGTGAAAATCTGCCCCTCAAGTCTTCGGCACGTTGCCTCCCGTAATCCTGCCGAGGCTTTCGAACACCAACTGACTGCTTTAGCAACGCAGCTGGGCATTTATCAAGATAAAGACAGACTTGACACCGAAGAAGTCGTTGTTATTGGAGATGGTGCCTCTTGGATATGGAACTTGGCAGATGAACACTTTCCGGGTGCTACTGAAATTATTGACGATATGCAAGT
This sequence comes from Candidatus Poribacteria bacterium, assembly GCA_007571355.1. Classification (GTDB taxonomy): domain Bacteria; phylum Poribacteria; class WGA-4E; order WGA-4E; family WGA-3G; genus WGA-3G. The sequence goes on from RKRO01000358.1 coordinate 428, forward strand.
CAAGACGCATTTATATGATGTCGCCAAGCAAGCCTTCGGAGAAGATAACCGAGAGGCCACCGATACTTGGGTGAATGCAACGGAAACACCGCTTTACAATGGGAAGCTTCTAAAGTCGTAGCACGGATCCGGGCTCTGGAGACACAAGACCCAACTATAACAGAGCCCCTGAAAAGAGAAGTCGGTTATTTTCAAAAACACACCCATCGCATGTGGTATCGGACCTTCAATGAAAAAGGATATCCGATCGGCAGCGGGGGCATTGCGTCTGCTTGTAAACATGTTGTTGCTGAACGCTGTAAACAAGCAGGCGTGCGATGGAGTCAAACCCACATCAATGCTATACGCTTTTGGAGATGTTTGCTAAAAAATGAGACTGGGATACTTATTGGGAAACACAAGACGGGCACAACGCAGCATAAAGCATAGGCTGCCAAAAAATTTACACACCCGACGGATCCTATAATTTGACATTCATCCGGTTAATGCGTATAATATTTAACATCTGTAAACAGAAAACCAGACAGGAGTATCTTTAAAATATGATTATCTTTCTACGTGAGAAGTTTATTGCGCAACTCTTTATGTGGGTAATTGCCATCGTATTCTTGGTAGGAACGGTGTTCCTCTACAGCAACACGCGCGGTGGTGGTGACGATTCTGAGGGCGAAGTCGTTCTCAGGGTCAATAATACAGAAATCAAGCGCGGAACGTTTGAACGTGCTGTCGCAGATGCCATGGAATCTCAAAGGCGGAACCAGAGGACTAGCGTTGCCCCCGATAAGGAGCGTACTCAAAAAGAGGTTATTGATGGCTTGGTTCAGCGAACCATTCTTGGAAGCGTCAATATCGGCGACGCGGAAGTAACGAACTACATTCGAAGCGACGCAAGTTGGGTCGATCAGTACAATCTTTATCAACAGTGGGGTGTCGCTGACATCTATGCCGACAATGTCCGCCAGCAGCTCAGTTCTAATGCGATCCAAAATAGTGTTCGGGCGTTGGCGTTGGTAACCGACACGGAAGCGGAACGCGCGTATCAACTTGAGGCGGATAAAGCGAAAGTTAAGTTTATTGAATTTAAGTACAACGACTATACGCCAGTCGTCGAAGTGGACGACGCAGCAGCCAAAACCTATTTTGAAGAAAATCGAGAGGACTTCAGAGTTGAAGAACAGGTAAATGTCAAATTTATCAAGGTGAATCCTGCGAGTCTGGTTACGCCTGAAGAAGTAGAGGCATATTATAAAGAGAATCAGCGGGAATTTGAGACACTGGAGGCGGTCAAAGCTCGACATATTTTGAAGAAGTTCCCTGGCAATGCAACGGATGAACAGAAGGCAGAAACGAAAACTGCAGCAGCGGAATTACTCAAAACCGTCAACGCTGAACTCTCTGCCGGTGCCGATTTTGCTGAACTTGCGACGAAGCATTCGGAGGACTCCTCCGCTGCACAAGGCGGTGCTTTGAGAGGCGAAAATCCAAGACTTCCACCCGGCGACTATTTCGCCCGCGGCGATATGGTAAAACCTTTTGAAGAGGCCGCTTTTGATACGCTCAGCCCGGGAGAAGTTAGCGGCTTGGTCGAAACTAGCTACGGGTATCATATCATCAAATTAGAAGAGAAGAAGGCACCCGAAAATCTACCTTTTGAGCAAGTCCAATTTGAAATTCAGCAAAAACTCGTTCAAGTGATCGGGGTTGATAAAGCAAAAGAGGTTGCATCTGATCTCCTTTACGACATCGAAATTCAGGATTACGATGCTGCGCTTGCACTTGAAAAATATACGCATCTTTCCCTCACCGCAGTGGAGACAGGGTTCTTTAGCCGAGATACCGCGAATATCCCGAAGATTGGGGCAACGTGGAGTTATGGAAGCTTAATTGACGAACTTTTTGATGTGGAAGTTAATGTGAGAAAGGTGATCGAGGTAAAAAAACCGCGGCAGCAAGACGTGGAAGCCTATTTTGTCGCCACTGTTCTCGCAAAGAAACCGGCAGCTATCCCTCCATTTGAGGAGATAAAGACGCAGATAATTGAGGGGACAAACAAGGTTGACGGATTGCGGACTGAGAAGGCGGAAGCTTACGCTCTGGCGGAGGCACAGAACCTATTCAATCAACGGGCGGAGGCAACCTCTCTGGACGACTTGCTGAAAAAATATGAAGTGCCTCAAGGCTTAACGGCAGACAAATTCTCCGTTCAAGAGAGCAACCTCTTCTCGCGCAGTCCAACCAGCAGCTACGTCGCGGGTCTGGGAAATTCGGCAGAAGTTATGTTTGAAGCGTTTCATATGAAACTTAATGACATCGCTGGGCCCTTCAGAGGCGACAACGGTGTCTATATTATTCAGTTGGCGGAACGTGAAGAAGCGAATGTTGAAACCTTCAAAATGGATCCAGCTGAAAAAGCCCGACACCGTCAAGCAGTTATCCAGACGAAAAAGCGTGAGACGTTTGGGAACTGGTTCGCTGCACGCAAAGAAGCAAGTAAACTCTGGATACATCAGGATTACCATTAGATACCAAGTGGATGACTTTCAAAATATTGCATGATCGTAGGGGAAATCGGGTTACCCTATAAGAAACACTGTCTTTGCATTGGATTTTGGCGTTTGCAAAAACCCCTACGATCAACCGCACGTCCAAATAATTATGGGGTTTACTATAAATATGGATAGGTGGCATCGGGCTGGTAATCTGGGAGCAGAGCGTCATGCCGTTGTCCGGTTATAAGTTTCGTACCGTCGGTAAAACCTTCAGGGCGGTCGCGTAGAAACGCAATTAGGCGATTCCGCCACGGTATTAGAAGGGATTCAGGCTCGTTTGACCTTGCCAGATCGCGTGTTTCGTGTGGATCGTCCTGAAGATTGAAAAGGTGTTCCTGTCCGGTTTGGGAATACCAGATGTACTTATGGTCTCCATCCGTTAGATAATGGTTCCCGTGTTTATATTCGTAGCATCCGGCATGTTCACCGTGTAGACAGTCCCGTACACGATCTGTTTCATCCCGCATAATGGGCAGCAGGCTTTTGCCGGTACAAGTGTCAGGAATCTCTATCCCGGCTGCATCCAGAATAGTCGGCATGAGGTCTTGTAGACCGACAGGACTTTGGCAAACGGTTTCTTTCGGGTATCCCCATCTCACTGGTGCCCGCATGAGGAAAGGCACTCGGGCGGAGGCTTCGTAGGGCCATGTTTTACGGTACAGGTTGTGATCCCCTAACATCTCGCCGTGGTCGGAGGTAAAGATGACTAAGCAGTCCCTCAGTCCCCCAGCAGACTGAATTAGACGCCCAATTTGATCATCAATGAAATTGATCATCCCGTAATAAGCAGCGCGGGCGCATTTCATGTCGTAATCGTCAAGACAAATTTCCCAAGCGTTTGGATCCAATCCTTTCTGTGCGCCTTCAAATTCCGGGGCCCAGTCGCCAACTACAGGTGGGGGCAGTTCCCGTTGGATATAGCGTTGATAATAGTGATGCGGCGGTGTCAACGGTGGATGCGGGTCTATGAAAGAGATATTGAGAAAGAACGGCGCAGTTGGGTCACGTTTTCGCAGGAAATCGAGGGCGCGGTCGATACACCAGAAAGTATGCATTTGCTCTTCAGGGAGATGATGCGGGCGACCGACCCACCCGTTGGCAGAGACACCGTGTGCCATACCCGGATCAATGTCGCTCCGATGGTAATATTGCTGCAACCACTCGACGTAATCGTTGTTGTTTCCACGAGTGGCATCAGCGAGCTGCAGATGATCGAAACCGTAACGTTTACGCATCGGGTTCAGATGCAGTTTACCAATCATTTCGGTTTGATAACCGGCTGTGGACAATTCGCCTGCCAAGGTGTGTGGAGGGTCCCACTGCGCCCCTCTATACCCGACAGCACCGTTGGCAGCTGGCGCAGTACCGGTCATCAGGCCGCGTCTGGCGGGGATACAGCTCGGGCATTCAGCGTATCCACGGAGGAAATGCGTACCGGAGCGACCTATCCAGTCTAAGTTCGGTGTTTGTAGGCAGTCGGGACCGTTCGGATCCAAGCCCAAGCAGTCCCCGCGTTGTTGATCGGTTGTGATTAAAAGAACGTTGGGGCGCGGATGAGACATCTTAAACTCCGGAGCGAAAATTATGCTACAAGCGTAGCAACCTGCGTCTGTCCTCATTAATCAACTGAGAAGGTCGTAGAAAAAGTTTCGGCGTTTCGGCGTGTATCCGAGTTCTGCTATCGTACGTTCAATTTCTTCAATCGGCATGCAGTAGACTGTCCCGGCTTTGCTGACAACGTTCTCTTCTATCATTGTACCGCCCATATCGTTTGCGCCGAACTTAAGCGACAGTTGCCCAATCTTGGGACCTTGCGTTACCCATGAGGATTGGAAGTTGTCAAAATTGTCTAAGAACAATCGTGAAATTGCAAGGGTTTTGAGGTATTCAAAGCTCCCCGCCGGTGGAATGTGTTCCATACGCGTGTTATCCGGTTGCAGAGACCAGCAGATAAAAGCGGTAAATCCACCGGTTTCATCTTGCAAATCACGTAGCCGGACGAGATGTTCAACACGTTCCGCGTAACTTTCTACGTGCCCGTACATCATCGTCGCGCTTGATTTAAGTCCGACGAGGTGTCCCTGGCGCATGACTTCGAGCCATTCGTCAGCAGTGCATTTTTTCGGACTGATCTCATTACGGGCGTGGTCCGTGAGGATCTCCGCGCCACCTCCGGGTATTGAATCAAGTCCGGCATCTTGCAAGCGTCCCAGCATTTCGCGTAACGGCATACGATTTATCTTCGCGAACCAGTCTAATTCGGGGGGCGAAAATCCGTGGATATGAATTGGATAATTCGCTTTGATCCAGCGAAGAAGGTCCTCGTACCAGTCGAGTTTCAGTTTCGGATGTAGCCCGCCTTGCATTAGAATCAACTCGCCACCAAGATCAAGCGTTTCTTGAATTTTCTTTCCTAATTCGTCACGCTCCATGACATAAGCGTCTGGGTCCCGACGGTGGCGGTAAAATGCACAGAAATCGCAATCGACATAACACCAATTGGTGTAGTTGATGTTCCGGTCAACGATATAGGTAACATAGCCTTCCGGATGTTTCTGTCGACGGAGAATATCCGCCGCGTGTCCTAACGCAAGAAGATCGTGGCTCTTGAAAAGCGTGAGACAGTCGTCAAAATCCAAGCGTTCGCCAGCAAGCGATTTTTCGAGAATTGGCTGGATGTTTGTATCCATATAGGAGTCCTTACAGTTTAGGATAGCACTTACGCATAACCGAAATATTTTCAATGGAGCAAATGGAAAATCGGAAGGAGGGTGGGACTTCCTCCACGT
>RKRO01000589.1 GCA_007571355.1 Candidatus Poribacteria bacterium
GACAGTCAACTGGTTTAAAATGGGCTTTCAGGCGTTCAGTGCGCTCGGAGTGGAAGCGTTTCCATGGTTTAAACAAAACGGGCATAAAACCTTTGTTGACCTGAAATTCCACGACATCCCGAATACAGTCGCGCGCGATGTGGGCATGATGACAGAACACGGCGCAAATATGATTAACATGCACGCCTCCGGTGGGCTTGAGATGATGCAAGCCGCCAGATACAGTGCAGATGATGCCGCATACAAAGCAGATATTCCGAGACCTATCCTACTCGGTGTGACCCTTCTGACAAGCCTTGATGAAACAGGATTTCAACAGAATTTCGGTTCAGAACGACAACTTACAAAGCAGGTTGTCTATCTTGCACAGTTGGCACAGGAAGCCGGATTGGACGGGGTCGTCGCATCACCTCTGGAAATTGAACCGATACGGAAAGCGTGTGGCGATAACTTTTTGATTGTCACACCCGGCATTCGACCGAAATGGGCAGAGCCTAGCGACCAACGCCGTATCACTACACCAGCAGAGGCGATTCGCCGCGGCGCGGATTACATCGTCGTGGGTAGACCGATTATTGAAGCGGACGACCCGTTAGAGGCTGCCGAAATGATCCTTGATGAAATGAAGGAGGGTTAAAATATGAATATTGTCTGTATCTGTTTGGATACATTCCGCGCCGACATCATCGGTGAAGGGAAAAAATATAGCCACGTACAAACCCCGAACCTCGACACACTTGCATCGGAATCCGTCCGTTTCACCCGTGCATTCGGGGAAGGGCAACCCACGCTTCAGATACGTCGCGGCAACTTCACGGGGATGCGGAGTTTCCCGTGGAGATATAATTTTGATCGGCGTGGACATTGGCATCATGCACCCGGTTGGCATAAGATCCCACCTGAACAGGATACGATTGCCGAGGTCTTATTGGAACGTGGTTATCTCACCGCGCTAATTGCTGATACCTACCACATGTTCAAGCCGACGATGAATTTCTCGCGCGGATTCGCACATTTCGACTTCATCCGTGGACAGGAATCCGATAACTGGCAGAGCGGCGATCCGAGACTGATTGAAGCACAGCTCCGAAAACACGTCCGTGAACCGATCAATTGGCGACGGCACGCCGGACTCGTCAACTATCTACTCGGTCAACGGCACCGACAATCGGAAGACGACTATAGCTGCGCGCGTGTTTTCCGTGCTGCAGCGGATTGGCTTGAGGATAACCATACCGTCGGTCCTTTCTTTTTATGGGTGGATAGTTTCGATCCCCATGAACCCTGGGACCCACCGAAATCCTATGCCGATCTCTATTTTTCTGACTACTCCGGGAAGGATTTCATCACACCCGGCGGCGCGAACGAAGGCGAGGGGCCTACGGAAGATGAACTTCGACGCATTGAGGCACTCTACCTCGGTGAAGTTACGTTTGTCGATAAATGGGTCGGCGTGCTGCTTAATAAGATAGAACAATTGAGCATCAAAGACGAGACGGTGGTTGTACTGATGTCCGATCACGGGACGCAACTCCGCGACCACGGAAGTTTCGGGAAAGGCGCGAACAAACTACACCCGTTCAATACGCAACTGAACTTGATGATCCGGCACCCAGAGGGACCGAATGACAAGGACATTTCTGCGTTCGTGCAGAACCATGACCTGATGCCGACACTCCTAAACCTGCTCGATATTCCGTGCGATTGGACAGACGGCGAGGATATGTGGCAACTCGTTACCCAAGAGAAAGCAGCTCTCCGTGAACGAATTATCACCGGTTGGGCTGGTTTTACGACGGGCAATGCGCGCGGACGTGTCAGCGTGCGCGATAACCACTGGAATTTCTGCACGTCTGTCGGTTATAACGATGAGAAAGGCGATGAACTCTTTGATGTTCGTAATGATCCAGAGGAGATGGTAAACGTTGCAAGTGACCAGCCGGCAATCGTAGCAGAACGGCGGCGGGATGTTGAAGCGTTGATCGGTCAGCCCTTACCGGGACATTTCATCGAAGTCTGCGATCCGGGATATGCCCCCATGACGCGGTGGCTGCAGAAAAAGTTGGCGGACATGTAAACGGTTTTCTGCATGCGCCTCATCAATCTGGCAATTCAGATTCAGGCGGCGATAAAAGACCCCCCGGTAGTTCTGGCGACTCCAGGGACGGTTCTGTGCTATTGAGGTCCCCATAACAGAGTGCGAAGCCGCCCTTGCCGAACCAGGAACCCAATGATAGGAGGTAATCATCAATGTTGTCGTGTGCTAAAAAATCTGCTCGCTTGACGTGATCATGCCGCGCAAAGAAGTAGTGGCGATTCTCCCGCCATCGCAGCTCACCGTTCCTTGAAATACGATAGCCGGTGTTCGGTATGGCTTCCATATTCCCGGGGTTGCCATACTCGAGCGGTATTTTGAGTTCGGTGATGAAATCCGCCATTGAACCGCCTTCTCGGTAATAGGTGAGGATGTCATTCCAATCGGCAAGCCGTACGCCTTCACCGAAGTGCACTTTACATTCAGTTTTAAGGTCTCCGGTTTCGTCCAGATTGTGGGCAACGACGTGGAACTTTTGGTAACTGACCAAAACCTGGAGACCTTGCTGGTGACCTTTGCACGTAAAACGTTGGGTACCGGTGGTCGTATCCCATGCGATAATGGTGCCATCCTTACTAACAGTGAGCAGCGTTAATTCATCAGGCGAAAATGCGAATCTGTAAACAGAGTCTTTGTGCGCTTTTAAATCCATGATGTTTTGATAGTCACCGATTGCATAATCCCAGTGTTGCACCTCGCCAACCGTATAATGCCACAAGTGAACCCCATCATCATGTCCACTGCTAAGAAATCTACCCTTCGGTGAAAATGCTAACGCATGGGTTGAGGTACGCTCCCGCCACCGCATTGTCGATTGTAGGTTGCCGGATTCAGTATCCCACACACGAATTGTTTCGTACTCATCAGCACTTACCAATGTCTTGCTGTCGGGTGAAAACGTTAGCGCAGTAACTGATCGTGTATGTCCCTTCAAAGTATGCCAAAGTTCTCCTGTCTTACCATCCCACAATTGGATTGAGAAGTCTTTATCTCGCCAATTGGGTATTGCGATAGCAAGAAAACGCCCGTCTGGTGAGAGTTCAGTTAGCCAAAGATCACTCCAACTTTCGAAATATAATCTGATGACTGTAACAAGCATGGGAGGTGTTTCGGGGCTAATCTCCCATACATGAACACGCCCAAAAGACCCCGCACAGGCGAGCTTCGTGCCGTCCTCAGAAAAAAGTAGCGAGGAGATCCCCGTAGGTGCCGGTAGCGTTGTGATAAGTTCATCTGCAGCTGTATCCCACAACTGCACTTCTCCACGTCCGTTACTGCCCGTTGCACAAGCAAGGACGCTCCCATCTGGTGAGAAGGCTATTTTCCCGTAACCGCGGCCAGGTTGCTTAAGCACGGTGATTTCTGCACCCGTTTTCGCATCATATATCCAGATGCCAATACTGGTAGTGACAGCAAATTGCGTGCCATCTGGGGTGAAGGTGATGTCACTTGCCGCCCCTTTACCAAGCTTCATTTTCGCGCCTGCAGATAAGTGCCGCTGTGTATAGTCGTCTGCAAGACTTCGGTTTGACACGAATAGATTTGAAACTAACAGAAAGGCAACATAGAAAAGTATCAGTTTTTTCACTTTCAAAATCCTTTTTGCGGTATTCGTCATAGACTACAATTGTAATGCCGTTATCGGTTCCCGATTTTCTTGAGTGTTTCCCAATCCCAGAGAAGGATGGTGCCATCCCCACCTCCACTTGCAAGCGTTTTCCCATCGGGTGAGAACATCAACACGTGAACAGAATCTTGATGTCCACTGAAGGTTGTTTGTACCTGTGGACTTGGAACTAAATTCCAGACCTGAATGCGTGCGTCCCCACCTCCGCTTGCGAGTGTTTTCCCATCGGGCGAGAAGGCTAACGCCTCAATATCCAACATTGCCTCAAAGTTATTGATCTGCTCGCGGGTGTTGACATCCCATAGTAGGATTTTATTCCCACTTGCACTGGCAAGCGTTTTACTATCTGGGGAGAAGACAAACGCACCAATGGGCTTTTTTGTGTACCCCATGAGATATGCCAACCGTTCGCCGGTCTTAACCGCCCATAAAATAATGGTCGAGTCTTGAGCCCCACTTGCGAAAAACTCGCTGTCTGGTGAGAATGCGTATGCAGTCACCTGCCTTATGTGGTCTTCAAGTGTAAACAGATGGGCCCCGGGGTCTGTCTGCCACAGCTCGATCTTGTTCCGCGCGCTTATGTCTCTACCAGCGAGATATTTGCCATCGGGTGAAAGGAGCAGTCGCCAGTAACGTATCATTCGGTCCATCGGTATAGAAGAGAGAGGCTCTGCGGTCTCAGCGTCCCAGATATGAATTGTGCCGTGTAATTCGCGTCCCGCAACTTTTTTTATGCCTGAAGAGACCGTTAGTTCACCAATAGGGTTCAGAAGATCGCCTTGACCGGGTGTCAGAATAGCATGTTGTGTAGCGTCTTCGATGTCCCAGACGCGTATCCGTTCTTCATAGCCATCATTGCTGGCAAGGTATTGACCGTCTTCAGAAAAAACGAGGTGATAAACGATATCGCCATACGCGCCGAGAGAGAAGGACGCTTGGTAAAGTCCGGTATCAACATCCCAGGCATGAATACTGCCATCCCGACTGACACTGATGAGTTTTTTCGCGTCTTCAGAGAATCTTACTGAATGAACACGGTCCCGATACCTCGGTAGGTATGCCTGATTAATCGCTTCGAGTTTTAGGATAGGCGGTACGGGGTGCGGTATTTTGTCTTGTGGTGTGGGTAGACTCTTCAGTTCGGTGCCATTACTCACATCCCATAATCGCATCGCGTCAGTTCCTGCGGAGACGAGCGTCCTACTGTCAGACGAAAATGCAATATCTTGGATTTCGCCGGTATGTCCCTTCGGGGTTTTTTGGAGGGCGCGTGTGTTAACATCCCACAGGTGTACTGCGCGGTCCCATCCGCCAGCACCCGCAAGGATTTTACCATCGGGTGAAAAAACAAGCCGGTCAATAGAACCTAAATCCTTGTGATCGGCGTGTAGCAACACACCAGTATCCGCATCCCACAGACGGAGTTTGCTACCTGCGCTCGCGAGGATTTTGCCATCGGGTGAAAATGCGACCGCATTGACTGCACCGGGATGTCCTTTCAAGCTGTTGAGATATTTGCCGGTCCTGACATCCCATAACCGGATCACCCAGTCCTCACCGGCTGTGGCGAGCTTTGTGCTGTCGGGCGAAAGAGCAATTGCTGTAATAGAATCAGGATGTTCGTCGAGTTTCGCGAACGCCACACCTGTCACAGTATCCCAGACATAGATGCGCTTCCCGTGTGCACTTGCAATAAGAACAGCGTCCGCGGAGAACGTCCATGCTTTCGGTGCCTTTTCGCCAGTCTGTATCTCGGCAAACAGTGAGACGGCTTCCGTTGTCTGTGTATCATAAACCCAGATGCCGATAGATGTTGACACAGCAATTCGGGTGCCATCGGGTGAGAATATAACCTTGTTTAATTTTCCTCTGCCGAGACGTGCTTTCGCACCTTCAGGTAAATGCCACTGCGCTGTGTACTGTTGTGCAAAGCCGTTGGATAGTAGGAGACATAGGATAAAGAGATAGACAAATATAGAGAAGGGTTGTTTTTTCATAAACCGGAACTCCTTCACGGGGCAATAT
>RKRO01000541.1 GCA_007571355.1 Candidatus Poribacteria bacterium
TCACAAACGTTAACAACGCACCGATCCCCATAAAACCGATACCGATGACATTCGGTTCCGCGGGATTATGGAGCCACCGCTGGAGCCGGCTGAACGATTCTCTGCCGACCCAATCCTTGAACCCCCCGGCTTTCGCAACCGCACCGTTTCGGAAGGTGATATCGAGATTCGCCCAAAAGGTTGCCAGAATCCCAATAACGATGGCGATCAGCATCGCCACCCATAAACGCCGATTGCCCATCCCCGTCGCTTCTCCTAACTTAAACGCCTCAATCTGGTTCGGCATCGGATGGTTCCGGTAGCCGCGATTAAACCAGTAGAAAAGCGACATAATTGTGAGACTGCTTGCGTCGAACCGACGCGTACCCCCTACCGTTGCCAACATATCGTGGGGATTCACGTAATAAATTTCGTGAGGCGTGCCGAGTTCCGCCCGGACACGCGTGATCGCAAAAGAGAGTAAAAAATAGACCCCGAAGAAAACACCGGCAACCCATAACGTCATCCCGGCAAGCGAAGCGAAGACCCCAAGCGCGACGAGCGACCCGATAATACCTAAGAAGGCAGCACGATACGGCATCGGTTCATTTGAATCATCGAGCCGCGATTTGAACCCAAACACCTTTTTCAGCACTTCACTTAAGTGCCGCCGTGTGACCCAGACAGCAAGTAGGAAGAGCGCGATCCACGCACCGTACGCCTGCTCGTTCAACGCCGGAAAATAACGGGTGCCGAGCGCCGCCGCGATAACAAATTCCGCTAAACGGACAACAAAGAAAAACCAGCACGAAAAGGAGAGGTCTAACGGGAGGAAAAAGGCTAACCCGACAGCAAACGGATATACGGAGATGCGCGTGCCACGAATAACGTTCCACGGACGCTCGGTGAAGATATTCTGGAATACGGCTGTCCGTTTGATATAAGGAATCTCTGGAAACTGCGGAAAGAGATAGTGAACGCCATTAATCACACCGATGGCTACGGCAATACCGAACCCCATCCACATCATCCAATTCTTCAAAAGAAGGATACCACCGTCTTCCGAGAGTCGGAGCGGGAGTTGGATGATCGGATACGCTAATTTTTCCTGCTCTGCCCACCGCCTTCGGACGAGCGTGTTGATGCAGAGCATCATGAACATCATAATGAGGAAAAAGATGCCCCAGAACATTAACGGCTTTAGCCAAACCGAAAAGTTATGCCGGGTATAGAAAGTAGATTCGCCCTCGTAAAAGCCTTGCAAACTTTGCGCGTCGGAGACCGTGAGCCATGAAGGGAGATACCGAAAAAAGAGGGCCTGCCACTCGTTCTCCTCGGTTGCAAATCGGAAAGGATGCGCGATGCTGCCGAACATGTTCTGCATGGTATCGTGCCCCGCAAATGTGCAGGAGATCGCCACCATAATGTAGATAGTAAGCAACTCCCCTTGCTGGAGCATCTGCCGCGGCGCGAGACGTTTCAACACACAGTTGGCAACAACACAGACAAACATAATGAAAACAGGTTGGATAAAAAGGGGTAAGCACGAACCATCGAGCGAGTAGTACTTTACCTCAACAAGCGTCATCCAATAGACATTGATCGGGATGAATAAAACGCCTAAAAGCAGCGATCGCCCCGTAACGCTGGCTGATGATTTTTTAGGTATGGGCCCTTCCGCTCCCGAAAAGTTCAACATGCTTTTCAGGGTTTCTGGTTCGCCCGGCATTGGATTTAGTGATGTATAGGTTTTCACAATTTCTGAAATAACGCTGGTCCCGCTTTTCCAATTCATGCCGGCGGTCTGACATTTATGGCGAACGGTAAGTTTTCACAATTTCTGAGAGGACCCGTGCCCTGTTTTTCCAATTCATCCGAGCAGGCGGGATTAGATAAATGCCATCAATTTCACATTCATTCTGATTGCGGATGTCCCGAATCAGTTCTAAACATAACCGCATACCGAGTGCTTGAGCGGCGGTGTCGCCGAGGTCACGGAATTTGTCAACAACAAACTGTGGAATGTAAAGTCCTAAATTGTCGCGTAGGTAGGAGGCACTGCGGAAACTGGTGAGCGGCAATATGCCGTAAAGCATCTTTATGCCGAGATGTTCCGTCGCCTGCCGGGTGCGTACGATGTCTTGGTATATCCAGACGGGCTGTGTATAGGCGAAATTCGCGCCCTGCGCCACTTTATTCGTGAGATGCTTGACGTGCGGCTGGAGATTCTCGGCGACCGTGAACCCGCCCCCGTAGTAGAATCCACACGGATCGCCAATAGACGAACCGTCGGCAAGTTCTCCTCGGTTTAACCGGGCGATAAGTTTCATCAGTTGAACGGCACCCCGGACATCCGGCACAAGGCTTGCCGACTCAAAGGGGCCGGCTTTCGGATGGTCACCGGATAAGGCAACGATACCACGGATCCCCAACGCCTCCGCCTCCAGTAGATGCGATTGCATGCTGATGAGATTACGCGATCGGGTCGTCCAGTGGATAAGCGTCGGGATTTGCGTTGCCTGCTGGAGCCGATAGGCTGTACCGATCGCGCCGATGTTCACCGCGGCACCGGAATTGTCGGTCACGTCAAAGAGGTCTACACCGCTTGCGGCGAGCCCCTTTGCCTCCTTCAACATCGCCCGCAATTGTGGGAATGTATTGGCGCGCATCTCTACGCTTACGATGCGTTCACGCGTTTCAAACACCTGCTGCACTGGGTTAGCGTAGGAGCGAGGTGCCCGCGTCCCTCCTGACGTAATTTTAGGAAGGACAAAGATCCGCGACTCACGTGCCACAGGTTCGCGGCCCGCGACAGCCTGTCGAATCGTTGCTGTGTATTCCGGGGTCGTTCCGCAACACCCCCCGATCATGTTCGCGCCGAGTTCGACCAATTTTCCGACATAATCGCTGAAAATGTCGGATGCCACTGTGTAAGAGACGGCGACTTTTCCCTGTTCAACTCTTGGGTTACCAGCGTTCGGCTGCACGACAATAGGCACTTTGATGACGGGCGCGAGGCGTTCCATCGCCTCAACGAGATCGTGGGGGCCCCTGCAATTGATACCGACTGCATGCGCACCGAGCTGCTCTAACTCCTGGGCAAAGACCCGGACATCCAAGCCAGCACCTACAGTTCCACCTGAAATGCCGCTAATCTCAACGATGACAGGAACACCATAAGTGAGTGCCTGTTTCGTGGCGATTTCCGCCTGTTTGGGGGAGACGAACGTTTCGAGGATAAGAAGGTCAGCACCCGCAGCAACGAGCGCGTCCATCTGTTGCTTGAAGATGTGTCGGATAATCTTGGTAGAAGGAAGCGCAGCATCAAAACTTTGGAACGAAATCTGCCCGACGGAGCCCGCTATATAACTTGCATCCGTTGCCGCTTCGCGTGCCAACAATACACCGGTGGCGTTAATCTCTTCGACCTGTTCACTTAAGCCGTGCACGGCTAAGGCCTCTTTATTCGCCTGATAGGTATTCGTTTGAATAACATCAGCACCTGCAGCGACGTAAGCGCGATGAACAGCCTTGACTTTCTCAGCGTGCGCGACAGAAATGTTGCAGGCATCGACGCACTGCAGATGTGCCGGTATCCGTTTGCGGAGTTCAGTGCCAATAGCCCCATCACACACCAGGATCCGGTGTGCTAAGGCATCTATGAAGTTGGCTTTCTCTTTTGAAAAGTTTGTCATATAAGCGAAAAGCGCGCCGATAAAGCGCGCCTTCCAATGTTTGTCAGAGACGCTATTTAATTATAGCACCTGCACTTTCGGTCGGGATGTAGTAATAGCCAAAGATAATACACATCTCATCTTCAGACGTAAGTCCGAATATAAGCGGTTCATTCCTATCGTAGTTGTTGTGGGTACAGTGGAATGTAAGCCCGTCATCAGAACGTAATGTGATGACAGGATCGAACACCGTGATAGGTGCATCGTCATAGGCAATGCTCCGGTGTAGTAAATCGCCTGACGATCTTTGGAAAACCTCAAACAACTCACCGTGTCTGTGCATGTGAGACGTTAGCAAGAACACCTGCAATTCTGTATTCGGATTGTGATTGCGCCGTTCGAGCTCATCTTCAGTGTACCACGTCATTTTAGCAACACGCGTCGTTCGGGGCGGCACATTAATAGCCCGATTAGAAACAAAAATTTCAACCGCTTCGTACTGTACCTCTTCCTCGGGAATCGTGTAGATATTGACGTAGGTTTCGCCGAGCAGCGTCTCATTACCGAGGAGATTGATGTAATGCGAATTAAGGTCGTAAACTGTATCGCCCGGCAGGCGCAACCCTACCCCTTCAGGGAATTCAAATCGGGTATCATCGGTCTGTGTTCCAACGACGAAAAGCCTATCAATACCGAAATTACCGAGGACCTGTGGATCATCGGGGTCGAGTTCGCGGAATTGATCTTCTGGGTTGACACTGATATCCGGCTCGATACCCCGCTCATGGATTCCGTTCGCCAAACCCTCCTCTGTCAGGCGATATATAATGAAATGATGGCTGCCCGCCGGATAGAAGATCTCTACTTTATTAATAAAGATATCTCCCTCTACCGGGTTCCCGTTTGCATCTGCGATGCGAGTCGCATAATAGACTTCTCGTTCCGTACCGGGTTCAATCTTGAATTCTGGTAAATGGAGTTGATACCCTTCACCCGGTGGCGGTGGCGCGGGCGGCACAAAAACTTCTTGCGGGTCACGTAAGACACCAAGATCACCGATACCTGGGATCCTCCCTGTCTGCGGCGCGCCTGCCGCAATCCACGTCCGAACTGCTTCTATTTTACCATTGTGGAGTACACCTCCCCCGAACGGCATACGCGCGCCTTGATCGGCGAACTCTGGTCCCATCAGTTTCGTCAAAAGGAAACTATTTTCCGGATTGCCTGGGTCAATCAGTTTCATACCGGCAGCTGCGGCCGCGGGATTCTGCGGCACGCGATCAACCAGATCTTGGTAAGATGTTCCGTAGGTCAGATTCAAGTTCGCAGAATTCGCAGGTGTCGCGTGGCAAGTACTGCTTGCGCAACTTTTATCAAAAATATAGTCCTGAATATCGTGATATGTCGAATTGTCATTGACCTCAGTTTGACCGAAGCTGTTGCTTACACGAACAAGGTCTAACACATTGACAATACCGTCGCGATTGACATCCGGATTCTGTTCCGCAGTGCGATCACCTGGCTGCCCGAACGCAGATGCAACAAACACAAGGTCTTGAATGTTCACAACGCCGTCTTTATTGATATCCTCTAATAGCGTAGAACCCTCACCGTGCCCGAGCGCAGAGAAAGACAGCCCGCTCACCAGAAAGAGGATAAGTGTGGAATAAATCAATTGTTTGAACATAGTCAACAATTTAACCTCCAGAAATTAGATGTTAGCGCATTTCGTCATGCGCCGTACTTTTAAAAAGTTCTGTTTTTGGAATAAACCGGTATTTTAAGAGCGTCCATGCGGCAAATAAGCCATCCGACCAGAATCGGAGTTTCTTGCCTTCTTTTTTTGTGCGCGGAAAATAGGAGACCGGCACCTCATAGATACGATACCCTATTCGTAAGATCTTGGCGGTGACTTCCGGACAGAATTCAAAGCCTTCACACGTCAAGTTCAGTCGCGTTATCAGTTCTGTGGAAAAGGCTTTGTACCCCGTAGACTCATCTGTAATTTGGCAACCGTAAAGGAGATTCGTATAGATAGCGAGGAGCCGATTTGCAATAAAATTATGAAAACTCGCATTGCCGCGCCCCTTCAGAAACCGCGACCCGTAAACGACCTGAGCCTCGTCTCGCTCAAACGGTTTCAAAAGATCCACGAGGTCCGTTGGGCACAATTCCATGTCCGCATCCTGAATAACGACTGCTTCTCCTTTTACATGCGGCAGTCCTTGTCGAATCGCGAAACCTTTACCGCTATTCTCTTCGCAATGCACGACGGTTAACGGATGGACAGCTTGTAGTTCTTCAAGGACCTTGTACGTTCCATCGGTGGAACCGTCGTTGACAACAATGATCTGTTTTTCAATTGGCAGGGAATGCACGACTTCAATAACCTGTCTGATCGTGTGCTCTTCGTTGAACGCAGGAATGATTACGGACACTAACATCGTTCATCACACCTCCGTCCAAGCATTTTAGAGCAATGACCGGACCATGCCGCCATCTACTTGAATTGTCGCTCCTGTTATGTAACTTGCGCGTGCCGACGCGAGAAATACAACTAAGGTCGCAAATTCATCGGGGTCGCCGATTCTACCGAGCGGGATGTCCGCCGTCATCTTTTCGAGTGCCGCCTCAAATGTGATGCCGGCCTCTTCGGCGCGGACCGTCGCCAACTGACGGATGCGATCCGTGAAGATGATACCCGGACAAACGTTATTCACCAAAATTTTATCCGGTGCCAATTCCGTTGCGAGCGTTTTTGCAAAGCCGATCACACCTGTTCGCGCTATATTTGACAGCATAAGGTTATCAACGGGTTGTTTAACAGAGACAGAGGTGAGGTTGACAATTCGTCCACCGCCACGCCTACGCATTGAGGGCACAACGGCACGGCAGAGGTTGATGGTACTCATCAGGTTCAAATGAACCGCGTCTTGGTAATCCTGAGCATCCAAATCATCGAACCGTCCCGCTCTGGGACCGCCAGCATTGTTAACTAAAATATCGATCCCGCCGAAATGGTCAATTGCTGTGTTAATGAGGGTTTCAACCTGTTCAGGTTGACTAACATCCGTCGGCACGGCTAAGACTTCCGTACCGGTCTGTTTACGTATGTCGTCCGCTGTCGCCGCCAAGGCATCTTTGTCTCTTGCACAGATGGTGATCTTTGCCCCTTCTTGTGCTAAACCGAGTGCGATCGCGCGTCCAAGGCCTTTGCTTGAAGCACCTATAACTGCCACTTTGTCCGTGAGTCCGAGGTTCATTATGCTCAATACGGGCTTACAATAATGCCCTACATCCTTTCAAAACAGAATCAAGTTTACGCAGTTAAGTATAACACTATGACGGTGCAATGTCAAGCGCGATTCCCTTTCGGGTTCATTTTGGCGTAGGCGCAATTTTCGTTGGACACTTTCTACGTCCGTATGAACACCTTACCATGTCGCGGTGAAATTGTCCGCCGTTAAGGGAAAGCTGCAGCGACCAAGACGAGATCTTGGATGTTGACAATCCCATCGCCGTTGACATCCGCACTATTTTGTCCAGTCTGTCCGAAATCTGAGGCGACTAACACCAAGTCTTGGATATTGACGATGCCATCACTGTTGACATCCGCTGGGTTTTCACTGTTTTCGCCAATTCCTGTATCATCTGCAGTGAGCGTATAGTCCCGCCGTGTGATATTTCCATACACATCAATCACTTGGAGTGCTATGTCGTTTACGGGGTATGCTGACAATGTTGGCGTTTTAAATGCAACGATGCCGCTCTGTGGATGTCCGTGCTGACAACTATGCAACTTGATACCGGGTGCTGGATCTTCAGCGGTTGTCGGGATGAGTAACTGGACTTGTTGGATACCATCTACATCGGTCACCTCAAATTGGAGATCGAAGTTTTTCGCGTTCGGTGGATAAGCCGATGGCGTAAGCAGCTGTAACAGCGTCGGTGCGTTGAAGGCAGTTTGGCCAGTGTTAAAGAAGCGATTCGCAGCCAGCCACCCCGCGGCACACTCCGACAACCGATTCGGTGCTGCACCGTAGGACATGATATAGGTATCGTCACGAAAATCGTGTTCCAACCCGAAGGCGTGTCCGAGTTCATGTGCCGTCACAACCGTACCCGTTTCAGCATCAAAACATGGACCGGATGCAGGAATGACTGCATATCCACCCCGTGTTCTTACGATCGTTTCACCCTCAAGCCAATACCCTCCGCCAACGCCACACGTATCCTCTGTATTAATGAATTCACTGCTGATGTCTACGACAATAAGATAGGCGTGCTTCTCCATATCAAACTGAGATGCAATTTCGGTATAGACCTTGTGATGCGTTTCTGTATGATAGTGCCGGTCCCTGTACTGCCCATCAACGCGATAGACAAGTGTATCTCCGTTCTCATCGGTTTCAAAGGTGAAGGTCTTTCTGCCGAACCCGTTGCGTGCCATCTCATCGGCGTAGAAACCTTGTACGTCTCTTATCAATCTGTCCAGTTTCGCCCACATATCCGGTTGCAGCCTGCGATCGCGTGGGAGGAAATAGATCATCCGCACGATGGCTTGTGTTACGGAAGCATAAGCGGTGATGTCCCAGAGACGGAGCCTTTCATCATCGCCGCCGCTCATGAGTGTCTCTCCATCCGGTGAAAAGGCGATCGCATTTACCCATCCTCGGTGACCCATAAGTGAGGCGATCTTTTCACCGGTGCCGACTGTCCAGAGGTCCACCGATTCGTACCCCGTACTGGCAAGTGTGCGGCTATCGGGTGAAAAATCGATGGCAGAGACGGTCGCGTGAACAGAAAGCGTGCCGAGGCGTTCCCAATTCGCTACTTTCCACACCTCAATATCTCCTGTGTACCCGGCACCACCAAGCACCTCACCATCGGGAGAAAACCGAACCGTATAAACCGTCGTAGCGTCGCCTTCGAATTGTGTAACAACTTGTTGCTTCTGAACGTCCCAAACGCTAATCTGTCCGGTTTGGGATCCTGTTGCAAGCAACCGCCCATCCGGGGAGAAAGCGACCGCCAGCACCCATTCCCCGTGTTCAAGCGTGCCTATCTCTGCACGGGTCTGTACGTCCCACAGTTTTACATCTATGCCGGCGGTCGCCAGCAGCTGTCCATCAGCAGAAAAATCAACCGCCTTGATTTGTGAGCGGCTCCTATTGACAATATGTTCAAAAGTTGCGACACGCCTTTTAAGCGGAACATCCCACAATTTACAAACGTAGTCATCACCACCACTTGCAAGCAACTGCCCATCCGGGGAAAATGCGACAGCATTGACGGTATCCGCGTGTGAACCGAGTGTTGTCACAGTGTCGTCCTGTAAGTTCCATACCCTTACTGCCCGACTATCGCCTGCGCTTGCAAGGACGATTGGATTAACTGCGGAATATGCCACTGTCCTTACGCTACCACCGTGCCTAAAAAAGGCGCGTTCCTGCGCGAAGGTAGCAAACGGAAGTATCAACAAAATCGTTAAGGTCAGAAAGAGAGACTTGAATAACATGCGATAAACCCTCTAAATCAACATCAATCACTGTGTTTGCGCCATCGGAACATCCCATTTTTCAGCACACGCCCGCAGCTGCTGATAGATCGTATTCGGTATATCGATGCCATTTGCGAGGCGGCGTGCTCGCGAATTGGCTTCAAAATCGCCAGGGACGAACACCTCAGCAAAGCCTTGGGCAGGCGGTGTTGCTTTGATCACATCCAAAAATGCGCGAACACCTTTCTGGTATTCCGCAAGCGGTGTGAAGGCGTTAACATCTATCACCTGGATATGGAGCCCACTCATGTGTCCAGCCGCAATATTAAACGTCCCCGCCAATCCACCGAGGAGTGCCACGAATAAGGAAAGCGCGTAACCTTTGTGTTTGCCGAATGCCAGCAGATTACCGCCATCGTTGTACGCAGCCGTTTTGACGGTCGGGTTCCCGTGTTTGTCCACAACACACCCTTCGGGCAAATCTCGGTTTTCACTGGTGGCGACGTAAGTTTTACCGTTTGCGATCATACTCGTTGCGAGATCGATCAGAAAAGGTCTGTCGTCGCCGGTCGGGACACCGATAGAAATCGGATTGGTACCAAGCGAGCCAAGGGCACCGCCAAAAGGGAGAATCCGTCCACCACCCTTTGAACCGCCACCGACTGTGATAATACCGATACATCCGGATTCAGCAGCTGCCTGCCCGTATTCACCGAGTCTGCCGATATGTCCTGTCCGAATAAGCGTCGCGAAGCAGGTGCGCTCGCTTTTCGCTTTCTCAATCGCGCGGCGGATCGCATAGCGAGCCGTATAGTGTCCGAAACCGTTCTCGCCATCAATGTGAAGCGTGTTGTCCGTCTCCCGAAGGACAGTCGGCTCGGCAGACGGACAGATACTCCCATTTTCGATCCCTTCCAGATAGGAGGGGATCCGAAGTACACCGTGCGAGTCGTGTCCAGCGAGATTGGCTTTTATCAATATCTCAGCAACGTTGTCGGCGATGTGCTGTGCCGTGCCAGCCGCGACAAAGAGATCATTTGTAAATTTCTGGAGAGCTGCGGCTTCAAATACGTGCCTTTTCATATTTTTTAATTTTCCTTGCGGTTCGGTGAGGCGGGTTGGAGGAGTGATGTCCCTTTCCGTAGACCCGCTTTCCACTTCGTTTCAAACGACGCACATCTTCATATTTCCAACGCTCCTTGCGGTTCGGTGAGGCGAGTTGGGAAGAATAATGTCCCTTTCCGTAGACCTGCTTTCCACTTCGTTTCAAGCGACACACATCTTCATATTTCCAACGCTCCTTGCGGTTCGGTGAGGCGAGTCTGTACCTTAGCGGCTTTTACGAAAGTGGACCGTAGTGCGCTCTGTCATCCGCTTCAACGGTGTCTTCGTCGATAGAAACACCCAGTTTCTCTGCACACTCTTGCAATTGATTGTAGATCGTATCCGGTATCTCAACGCCTTCTTTTAACCGTTCTTCACGAGATCGGGACTCGAAATCACCGGGCACCAACACCTCGTCGAAGCCTTGTGCGGGGGGTGTCGATTTGATACCGTCTAAGAAGGCTCGCACGCCTTTCTGGTATTCATCAACGGGTGTAAAGGCGTTGACATCAATTGCTTGCATGAAGGTGCCGTTCATTTTGCCGCTCGCAACGTCAAACGTTCCTGCCAATCCACCGAGGAGACATGTGAACAGAGCGAGCGCGTAGCCTTTATGCTTCCCGAATGCGAGGAGCGCGCCGCCGTCGTAGAAATCGGCAGGTTTGACGCTGGGTACCCCGTTTTTGTCAAGGATGCAACCTTCAGGCAAATCTATCCCTTTGCTCCGCGCGACCTGGATTTTCCCTTCCGCAATCATACTTGTAGCATAGTCAACGATGAACGGGCTATCATCGCCGGTCGGAACACCGATAGCAAGCGGATTGGTACTGAAGGTGCCTTCCGAACCGCCATAGGGTACTGTGGGGCCTGCGCCTTTGCCGCCCGTTCCGACAGTAATAAGTCCAATACATCCGGCTCTCGCTGCTGCTTCCGCGTACTCACCCAAACGCCCGATATGTCCAACGTTACGAATGCTAACACTGCAGGAGACAGCGGATTTCGCTTTCGCAATGGCTTTATGGATGGACCAACGTGAGACGTAGTGTCCGAAGCCGTGTTGTCCATCAATGTGCAAGGTATTCGGGGTCTCTGCAAGGATTTTAGGTTCTGCAGCGGGCTGCAGATGTCCGGCATCGATACCGCGCAAATACGCCGGAACGCGCAAGAGCCCGTGCGAATCATGCCCAGCAAGGTGGGCGTTGACAAGGATTTCTGCGACATCCTCCGCGATGTGCCGCGCCGCACCTGCGGCGACAAATATATTTCGTGCGATAGCGTGGAGATGGGGTGCCTGAAGTAGATGCGTCTTTTCCATATTTTTTAGGTCCTTTAATACGATAACGCCAGTTTGATGAATCATTTCGGAGGTATTGCGGGTTCTATTTTCGCAGCACAGAAACGTAAATTGTAGCACAAACTTCAGAGTTTGTGCAGTAGCGGACATCAATGAACAGTGGACGCTACATACGCCTAACATTTATCAAACTCACGTTACGATAGTATTCGCGTGTAATAGGGACTCGAAACTGTGTATCCTATTTTATGGCATCTGCTTTTTTTGTCAATAGAAAAAAAGAACAACGTTTGTCATTTGTCAATAGGCTTGTAGGCGCGATGTGTAACCGCGCCAGCAAAAAACATTCTTCAATTGATTCAGGGACATAGATAAGCAGAGGCTATTCGGTGGAGAGAAAACCACGCTGAGACATATTAACCTCATTCAAAATCGGCAATATCTGCAACGTGAGGTGGGCGCATCGGAAGTTCTCTTTTCGCTAACGTATGTGCAGGAACATAATTGGAATAATCAGAAATCTGACCGTGCGTCAACGCATAGATCGCGACGTTGGTCATGAAACGATACACACCGGGTGAATAGTGAACAGTGCGTGTCGGGAGACTCACCGCCTCCATGGCGCACATATAGTCACGACGGCCAACGATAACCGCCAACTTATCGCCGACGGAGATCCCTTCAAGGTAATTCCGTTTCGGGGGACGTGTGCCCCACCAGAAAATGTCGAAGCCGACAGGCGGCCCGCCCATTTCATAGAAGTTGTTGTAAATTTCATGAGTGTTGGAAATCCGTTCAACATGATATTCTGGCATAACGTAACGCATCTGTGCAAGAAAGAAACGCACCATCGCTTGGGCAGGGGCACTCACACCGCAATCGTCAAAGACGAGGAGCCCGCCTTTTTCGACGAGGTAGCGCCGCAGCCCTGCAGCTTCCGCCTCGGTGAGACTGCCATCCATTTTACCCGTCCCGTACCGCCATCCAAAGAGTCTCCGAGACCGAACAAATGACGGAGCGTGTCCTGTCATAAAGGTGAGCGGCGTTTTAAAGAGGTTGGCATCGTTGAGTTTTACCGCTCCCCCTTCAACGTTCATGTCGGTTTTGATTTTGGTGCGTTCGTTGAGCCACTGTGTCAGGGCATTGAGAGAAGATGCATCCGCCCACCAGTCAGAGAGGCTGTGCCGGATCCGTGTGAAGCGGAAGACTCCACGAATGTCTTTGCCTCTGCCGATGACGCGTCCCCCCGGTTCCCCCTTTGGCAGCAGCAGCACTTCGGCATTACCGAGTACGATCTTTTCAACAACATCGCTGAGAGCCTCACGGGCTGCACCGACATGTTCAACCATTGCGAGTCCGGGCGGGCGGTCAAAAGCGATTTTCACTCGTACTGTGCTGCCAGCGACACCGCGATAAGTATTCGCCAGACGAACGGAAGGCACTGTCACCACGGGGGCGGAGAACGCCAAAGCATCCGGAGCATCCGATACTGAGAGGTTCGTCTGTGTTACAACCGTTGGCACAGGTGCATCCGGTGTGACAACTCTCGGCACATTGGGATCAATCGGCGGCTTAACCTGGATCGTCTGTTTCGGAATTTCAAGGACCGTTCGCGGTTGGAAAACAAGCCTTTCGACAAACGCAGCTGTTACATGCGGTTGTAACGCTACCTGTTCGACAACGACACTATTTCGCTCTGGAAGGGTCGGCTTAACAGCCGATTTAACGATAGGGTGTCGCACCTTAGTCCCGGCGGCACTTTGCGTTGAATCACGTCAGTCGCCATGAATTCTTGGAATTGTGGCGTTTGCGTTACGAAATAAATGCCCGCCACAAACGCTACGATAAGGTGGAGAACCATAGAAACTATCAAGGCACCTGAGGTTCTTTTGATACGCATTGTCGTTACCTCTAAAACAGTCGTTGTTTGAGGTAAATGCAATTCCTGTGCCAATGCCAAAAAATGCTAAATTTGGGCTAAATTCTTCCATTATACTAAAGCCTGTAATTATTGAAACACACCCCATCGAAGCGAGCCCCTCTGATTCCCCCCTGCTTGCGAGGCGGGGTTTTTGCAAACGCTAAAATCCAACGCGAAGAAAGTGTTTCTTCAAGGGGGGGGGTATCTTCGGACACGTGTGCATTTATTTTCAGATATTATATAACTGCACGAAAAGGGGCAGATGCCGTTTTAAAGTGCACAAAAACGGGCTATTTTCTGTGTTTCTACAAATATGCTGCTATTCAACTTCAATTGTTTCTTCATTCATCAAAATCTACCCCTATACAACGTCCGCATCTGTTGGATAACTTTGGGTAACGTGGCGATGACTGTATCAATCTCTGCTTCGGTTGTGTTCCGCCCCAAGGAAAAACGGACGGTGCCTTGTGCCAAGCGCGGCGGTAAACCGAGGGCCGCAAGCACATGTGAGGGCTCCATAGAACCAGAAGTACACGCTGAACCCGTCGAGACACAGATACCCTCCATATCCAACCGTAAAATCAGACTTTCACCCTCCACATTTTCAAGGGAGACGTTAAGCGTGCCGGGCGCGCAGTGATCGGGATGTCCGTTGTAGTGCAGCCGTTCAATGTGTGTATCTAAACCTTCACGCAGTCGATGTGTTAAGGCGGCGAGACGTTGTGCGTAAGTGTCCTGCTCTTGCTTCGCAAGTTCGGCAGCAACGCCAAGTCCAACGATAGCCGGCACATTTTCGGATCCAGCCCGGCGATTGCGTTCCTGCGCACCCCCATGGACGAGGTTCGCCAACCGAGTACCGCGGCGGATATAGAGGACACCAATGCCTTTCGGCGCGTAAATCTTATGACCGGAGAGCGAGAGCAGATTCACACCGAATCCCTGAACGTCCATCGCCAATTTGCCAACCGACTGCACAGCATCCGTGTGCAAAGGGATCTCATGTTCTTGTGCAATCTCACAGATCTCTGCAAGCGGTTGGATCGTGCCGTTCTCGTTGTTGACATGCATAATAGAGATTAGCACCGTTGTGTCCCGGATGGCATTGCGGAGTTGTTCAACGCTCACCCGGCCATATCTATCCACAGGGAGATAGGTTATCTCAAAGCCGCGGGGCTCCAGATAGTGACAGGTATGCAAAACAGCGTGATGCTCCACAGCCGAGGTGATGATATGGTTACCCTCACCTCGGCTTTTTTGCAGCTCAGTCAGTCCTTTGATAGCGTGGTTATCCGCTTCGGTACCGCTCCCCGTGAAAACGATTTCGCTCGGACTTTTGGCACCAATGAGTGCCGCGACCTGCTCGCGTGCGGTGTCAATCGCGGTGCGTGCCTCGCGGCCGTAGGCGTGAATGCTGGAACCGTTGCCGAACGCCTCGGTGAGATAGGGCATCATCGCATCCCGGACTTCAGGACGGAGCGGGGTTGTCGCGTTGTAATCTAAATAGATACGTTCCATGGGCTCTGTTTGTATGGTGCGTTTACTCGTACGTTCGGTGATTCCAGAAGGTTATCTGATTCGGGTTAATCTTAATGGCTGGCACGGATTGACTGCTGAGTACCTGTCCTTTTGCATCTAAAAAAGAGAGGTTGAGTGTATGCATGCCTGCAGGGAGCGGCATCCGCACCATAAAAATCTGATTCGGAAGCGTTTGCCAAGAGCGCGTGTCTGCCTGCTCTGACACAACCCCGGCGAAATTCGTAAGGATCCCTAAAGCTTCGTTTTTCTTGTTTGCCTGTCGGAAAAGCAGGTATTTTCCGACACCCCGTAGCAATGTTCGGAAAAGGATAATAGGGCGTTCTTTATTAAAGGTTTCGATTGCGATGTTTTCTACATCTGCCACAAGCACACCATCGGTCGCTTGATTGTCCTCGACGGCTACACTGATTCCTGAAAAGCGAGGACGTATAGAACCAATAGTCGGCATCGCAACGCGTAGCAGATATTCCAACTTCACCTCTTCATAGACCGCTCCCTCGCGTGTGATCAACGTCGGCACAAATTTTTCGGCATCGTTCATCTTGTCTGTCTTAAGGATAGGGAACATCAAAGCTGTCTCCGTCTTCGGTGGAACGTAGCCGGTTTCGTAAAAGAGGATCAACTCACCGTGGTTTTCGGGGTGTTCAGGGGGCTCTCCATATTGGTCTCGGTAACGTTCAAATTCATCAGTGAAACCGAGTCTGCGTGTTAATCGGAGGAGTGCATGTCCAATAGCTGCGGGCGCGTTCACGCCCGTTTTCTCTGCGGCGTTTTTATAGTACTCAGCTGCTTGTTTGTAAGAGATCAAGGCATCGTTCCACTCACGCGCTGCTTCAAATAACATACCTGAGAAGTGTGCAAGGAATGCGGCACCGAAGAAGTCATACGCCTCATCTTCACCCTTGAAGTAATTGATAAGAGCCGTGGCACGGCGGCATTCTATTAATGCCCCATCTAATTGATTTAAGTAGACGTAATTAAGGGCACGATAATAGTGGCTCAAAAGCCGTTCGTACTGCGCACCAGAATAAGGGCGCAGCTTGTCAGTGGTGATCAAGGCACCTAACTCTTTTGAAACGCTTTTGGTATAGCGGTCCTCTGCAATATCTCCAGCTATGTCAAGGGCTGCACTGCTTTCCGCAAAGTGATTGGCATAATGCGCAACGAGTCCCAGTTCAAATTGGTAAGGAATATCTGGCGTCTTCGGTGCTTTTTTCCGAAGGTAGGTGTAGGCAGTCTCTGGCGCGCCTGTCTCTAATGCGCTTTCAACTTCTTGAAACTTATAGCCAGCACAACCGATTATCAGAGAGATCGTCAGCAAAAAGGGAAGTGTTTTGATCATTGGCCTCCGTAGATTTGAGATACATCGCGGTGGGCAGGCACGGAGACCTGCCCAAACAGCTGTGTTGCGAACGTCCTACATTTTAAACTTGCCGCGTCCGATAAATTTCTTGATTTTTTTCTGACCGATCCAAACCTTCTCGTTGGTTTCGATGTTCGTCAACGTCAGGTCGGTTTGATAGAAGACGACCTGATCGCCGCCCTCTCTGTCTTCAATGGTATTTATTTCGCCGGTCATCATATAGTCAGCCCCGTGTTCGCGTCCCATCTGCTTAACGGTTTCAAGCGAAGCGAATTCCGCCTGATCCGCGCGTTCTTCGCGAAGCTCACTCCGTTCACTTGAACTGGCAACAGTCCGGACTTTCCCGGAATTGATAAATGCACGTTCAATATCAGAGATGAATGTAGCGACAGCGATATGCTCCATGCTCTTATTACGGATGCCACCGACAATTACAGCAGGCTTACCACCGGTACTTATCCCGTGGTTGTTGATCCAGGGGTGGCTCAAACAATCCCCAATAATCTCATCCGCCACCATACGCGAGTCTGTATCGTTCCAGCGTCCAGACAAGTCAATCGTGGTGTCGGTATCGACACGGGTGACCTGCTTTGAAGTACTGCAACCGCTAAAAGCTATTATTCCGACGAGAAAGGTATAAATTGTCAATCTATACAAGACGGATTTCGGAATCGTCAAAATTTTATCCATGAGATATGCTCCTTTTTTAAATTGTTAACGTGAGTTTGATAAAGACCTAAAGCAGCCGCTTTTCCCCTGAGCGTCCGCTTTCCCCCCCTGATAAGGGGGGATCAAGGGGGGTTGCCCTCCTAAAAATCGCCGTTTTTCGAGGAATCTATTGCTTTTTTGGCGAATCTGCGTCTGCTGGGGAAACCGCTCCTATTTTTTTTAAACTGGCATTAAATTGTTATCAGTTGTCAGTGAAAGAGGCATCTTGTGGCAGTAACAGAAGGCCTCTGCAACACAACAGTCTTAACCGAAAACCGAAGGCTGATAACCGATAACGCATCGTTAGAAATCTAAATCAGCTTCCTGAACAAGTTTGTCGACGAAGGTATCAAGTGCCATCGCGCCGATGTCGCCTTCATCTCGACTTCGGACGCTAACAGTGCGGCTTTCCGCTTCACGCCCACCGATAATTAACATATACGGGACCCGTTGCAATCGCGCGTGGCGAATCTTCGCACCGATCTTGTCGTCGCTGTTATCCAATGTAACACGACACCCTTTTTGTAACAGAAGTTGTTCCACCTCTCTGCCGTAGGCAACGAAACGTTGGCTAATCGTCATCACAACGCATTGCACGGGAGAAAGCCATGTCGGGAAAGCACCGGCATAATGCTCAATCAGCATCGCGATGAACCGTTCAAAACTCCCGCAAATCGCGCGGTGGATCACCACCGGTCGTTTTTCAGATCCGTCCGGTGCGACGTAGATGAGATCAAACCGTTCCGGGAGTTGGAAATCGAGTTGCACGGTGGCACACTGTACATCTCGGTTGAGCGAATCGCGGACTTGAAAATCGAGTTTAGGCCCGTAGAATGCCGCTTCGCCAGGATTAATAGCGTGCTCAACCTGATGGTTCTTTAGGACATCTTCAAGCATGCTCTCTGCACGATTCCAAACCGCCACATCGCCCATAAACTTATCAGGGTTCCGCGTGCTTAAATCGCACCGGAACGGCAGATCGAAGGTGCCATAAATGCGTTGGAAGAGTCCGAGGATACGTTCATATTCGTCTGCGATTTGATCCTCCGTGACGAAGTTGTGTGCATCATCTTGACACATCTGGC
Organism: Candidatus Poribacteria bacterium; assembly: GCA_007571355.1. Classification (GTDB taxonomy): domain Bacteria; phylum Poribacteria; class WGA-4E; order WGA-4E; family WGA-3G; genus WGA-3G. Next base: position 18,165 of record RKRO01000541.1, read on the forward strand.
GGACGCGCGATAAGCCGGTCAGGGTGCCTGTGGCTTCGTTGCGATGCAGCACGCCTTGGTCGTGCAAGCGGTAGGGCAGGTCTCGGTAACTATGACGCACGCTTTTGTAAATCAGCATGTGCGCCGGGCAGTTCATCGGTTTGAGCGCACTTGCCGACTCGCCATCTTCGCTTTCGACGAGGAACATATCGTCCTTGAAGTGCTCCCAATGTCCAGAAGTTTTCCAGAGGCTGCTGTCATAGATCAGGGGTGTCCGTACCTCCTGATACCCTTCGCTGAGATAGAGTTTGCGCACCTTTTCAGACAAGAGATTATAGATACGCGCGCCTTTCGGCAGCCAAAACGGACTCCCTGGCGATTCGGGGTGCATCTGAAAAATCTCTAACTCGCGGCCGAGTTTCCGATGGTCGCGTTTCGCGGCTTCTTCGCGTTGTGTCAAGTATGCCTGAAGGTCGGCTTTGGTCTCCCATGCAGTACCGTAAATCCGTTGCAACTGTTCGCGATGGCTATCGCCCCGCCAATAGGCTCCAGAAACGCGAAGCAATTTGAAATGCCGGCATTTGCCTGTTTTCTCGACGTGCGGCCCCTTACAAAGGTCTGTGAAATCACCGTTGTGATAAATGGATACGCCTTCGGCAGCGACACCTTCATCGCTTGCGCTGACTTCTCGATCGGAGATGCCATCTATTAATTCAAGTTTGAATGTCTGGTCGCGTTCACTGAACCATTTGCGAGCCGCGTCGTAACTCCACGTCTCCTGTTCAAAAGGCACATTGGCTTTAATCATCGCTTTCATGTGCCTTTCGATTTCGGGGAAATCGTCGGGGGTAATCGGGCGCGGTACCGCCATATCGTAATAGAACTCGTTTTCAATCGGGGGACCGATCGCGAGTTTAACGGTCCGTTCACCATCTGGGAAAAGTTGTTGAACAGCATACGCCATGATATGCGCGGTCGAGTGGCGCAGGCGTTGTAAATAGTCTTCAGGTTGATTGGGTTCACGCATCACGGTTTACTCTCATATAGGTGTCATTGTGGATTTTATCGTAAGGCCCGTAATTATTCAAACACATCCCATCGAAGCGTATTCCCTCTGCTTCCGCCCTGCTTGCAGGGGGGTAGGAGGATAGCTTCCAACAAGTATGCATTGATTTCCAGATGTTACGATAAAATTGGCTTTGATAGACTTAACGTCTTTTTTGGTCCATGGTTTACGAAATAATTTTACACGATATAAATGGGAAATGCCAATTAAAAACCCACAGCATTAAATCCACTATGTTTTTGTCGTTCAGGGCGGTTGGAGAAATTTGGAAGGGATGGGTGGTACAGGACTTGAACCTGTGACCTCTTGCATGTCAAGCAAACGCTCTAGCCACCTGAGCTAACCACCCGTTTCGGAGAGAGAATGGAGGTGGCGGTCGGAATCGAACCGACGAATAAGAGCTTTGCAGGCCCTGGCCTTACCACTTGGCTACGCCACCAAAAGATGGAGCGGGAGACGAGATTTGAACTCGCGACCTCCACCTTGGCAAGGTGGAGCTCTACCACTGAGCTACTCCCGCATCATTTTGTCAATTCGCACGGAAAAGATTCCGCGCTTTCTCAAAACATATATAG
>RKRO01000114.1 GCA_007571355.1 Candidatus Poribacteria bacterium
GTATACTTTTAAAGTGAAGCAATTACGGATAAAAACAACAAAATTTCTGATAAACGTTACACACTTGTCTGTTCTTATACCTTTCATTGATAAGGGAAATAAGATCAGGATGCTCCATTGAACCTCTTTCAGAAAGAACGAAAAAAGGAGGAATTCATGTGCCTTAACAGACAGATAATAGCAGCCGTTGGTTTCTTACTTATGACGACCTCCTATGCATTAGGACATGTCACGGGCGGGAATCTTCAAAATTTTCAATATAATGCGGAACTCGCGTCAGTAGCCCCTATCGTTGATGGCTATCTTGACGACCCCGTTTGGGAAACAGCGATCCCTGGAAAGATGGAACAAGATTTAAAAACGGGACGGCATTGGGCTGAATCGAGCGACTTCACAGGATCTTTCGCAGCGGTTTGGCGCAATGGGTTTCTTTATATTGCGATAAAACTCACGGATGATAAACTCGAAACGCATCAAAGAAAACTTCTGCTTGAAGATCATCTCATCATCTATTTGGATCCACACCATTCGGGACGGAAAGATGATCTGTATCGCTTTGAAATCCCTATTCGGAATGAAGCGGGAATGTTAGACTATCCGTTAACGCGAGTTGAATGGGGAAACAACGGCCAAACGTGTGAGCTCAGCTTCCAACTTGATGGCCTCGCGGAAAAAGGCAAGACTGTCGGATTCGCAATTGCCTATAACGATGTCGATAATGGACATCTGCAACATAAAATCGCTTGGGCTCCGGACGGTTACACGGAGGAGAATGTGTTTCTGCCTGACCTTGTTTTCACTGCGAAAATTGAACCGAATAAACAACAAAAGTTAATTCAGTGGGGGCGCATCAAAAGCCTCTATTAATCCTTAGCGTATGGCGTGGTGCCAACGTCACGCCTCCTGTCAAATATTATTGGAGAATGCGTGTATTATATCGGAAAAACCCTGGAACTAATGGGGATCGTCTGTTTAGGGGCGGGACTTTTCCTTGCCTTGGTCAACCCGTTTGATTATAGTGAATCCAAAGTGATGGGTATTGAGATGGGTTTCTTGACCCTCGGCATTTTGATCTTTTTTGTCGGGAGACTCATCGAAAAACGTCAATAGAGAGCAACTATCCGTAAATGCAATACACACCTGCAGATCTCCAGCATACTGACACATCCCTTCCCATCGACCAAATTCTGTGTGGCGACAACCTTGAACTCATCCAAAAATTACCAGATTGCAGTATGCAACTAGTGATTACATCCCCGCCATATTTTCAGCAGCGGGACTATGGCGGTGGTATGGGGAACGAGACGGAAGTCAACGAATACATTGATAAGTTGCTTTGCCTTTTCCGTGAGTGTATCCGAGTTGTGAGAGATGATGGCAGTATTGTGTTCAATATAGGTGACAAGTATATGGATAGTAATCTGTTACTTGTGCCTTATCGTTTCGCACTCGCCGCTATGGAAATCAGTCCGGTAAAACTTGTTAACGAAATCACGTGGGTTAAACGCAATCCAACGCCTCGCCAATTCCGTCGCCGTCTCGTCAGTAGTACGGAACCCTTTTTCCATTTTGCCAAATCAGATAATTATTACTACGACATTAATGCTTTCTTGGCACAGGAGCGGTCCCCAAAACAAGTTAGGAAAAAAGATAGCACTAAACTTGGACAGCGATATTTTGAACTCATCACGGAATCCGACCTATCGGAAGCAGAGAAAACTATGGCACGCCGAGCACTTACAGAAGTTATTCAAGAGGTGCTTCAAGGGCAGACGTACGATTTTCGGATGAAAATCCGAGGCATTCACGCAGAGCCATTCGGCGGACAGATAGGTGGACGCACGCTGCAGATGAAAAATAAGGGCTTCACAATTATTCGGATGCACGGGAACAAACTCAAACGCGATGTGATTGAAACATCTGTCGTTGCTGTCAAAGGTAATAAACATCCAGCCATCTATCCCGTTGAAGTTGTGGAAGAATTTTTACATCTCCTTACGCCTCCTGGTGCATTGGTGCTTGATCCGTTTATGGGTTCCGGATCAACCGCAGTCGCTTGTAAAAAATTGGAGAGACATTATATCGGTTACGACATTAATGCTGAATATTGCAAATTTGCCGAACAGCGGGTTTCAGCCACACAAGGTCAGGAACTTCGCTTATTTGATGAACAACAGTGAACAACGTCCGTGAAATTTCGGTTAATCCGTTAGCTGCATAATCGCAATGCCTTGCTCGCCTGCTACAGAATAGAGCAGCCATGTGTTTCCATCCTCACAGTAGATCGCCGGGTCGCGAAGTTCATGCACCTGCTCCCGGTCTAACCCGCCTGTCGAGGGTCTAATCGGCAGATCCACCCCTTCAAAATCGTATTTCGGCGCGATAATTTCTATTGGCTCAGACGGATGCCAATCGTTCCAATCGTCTGTTAGTTGCACGGTGCTTTTTCGGATACGCTCGGGACTATCCCCGTAAAGTGAATAATAAACGGTCAGGATATCGCCTTCAAGGCGGTTCGCCGTGTGCCGCGGGGAACCGGTGTTGTCTTTTTCCGATTTACGGTGAAAAAGCGGTGTGTTTCTCGGCATGAACGCTGTTGTCCATTCTGGGGTTTGTCCTCGACTGATCCAGCCGTGATTCGTTGCATACGGGTACCCCTGCCACCAGAAGACACGGTAATAGGGCCCCATCTGCCTATGCCGTATATCCGAGGCGGTGTAGTTCACCCCATCGGTAGAAGTCGCCCAACAGGTTGACTGCCCCTGATAGCTTCCATGAAAATACATAATGAAGAGACGGTTCTCTTCGTCTATATGTACATCCGGTGAGGCGATGTGGTCGCCGTCTCGGAAAACAGTGTTGTTGCGATGGAGCACACCCGGACGGTAGACGGTATAAGGGCCTTCAATTGCATCGGCAAACGCCATGCGTATATACGCGCCTCGGTGGTGTGCGAAGTAGAGATAGTATTTGCCCAACGGATTCTCCACCCAGTCTGGCACGCGGACGAGTGAGGGTCCATTGATATTCGAGAACCCGTGTTCCCTGTCAAGCTCAGGCATTTCTGGATGAATTAAGAGTGTTCGTTCCATATTTTTCTCCGTATAATTTTTTAACCGTGTGCCTGAAACCGATAAATCTCTTGGCTTTCTTCGGACATGTTGTTCCATATCTCTGCGGGGACGCGTGCGTTGAAGATTCCGGGGGCATTCGGGGCGTGATGTAACCGTCGAAAATAGACCAAAGCGAGCATGTGTCTCACCGTAGATTCTGTCCGATTTGGCATTGCCCGGTGCCAGCACCGCATATCTCGGACGACAACTGAGCCGGCAGGCATCTCTAACTGAAATGAGGGGTAATTTGCCGCGCGTTCTTCATCACAGACGTTGTAGGGGGTATTGCGCACTGCCTCGTCATCAACGATGAGATGCGAACCGGGCCATACTTCGGTGGCACCGTTCTCTACTGTGAAATCGACGAGCGGGATATTGACGACAATGGTTGTGACAGGTAGTGCAAACGGTAGTTCTGGGAAAAGTTGTCCTGAATCTCGATGGATCCACTGGATATCGTTACCCGGCCGCGTTGAATTGCAGCCATAGGGCAGATATGCGAAAATTTGTTCGCCCATTGCTGCTTTTAAAATCGGCATTGCGAAGGGGTTATCAATGATACGTGGGTCCATGAACGGCATTTTTAGCATTGGATTTTCGCAGTTGTGTCTTTCTTCTTCGTTACTGAGTACAGTTTCCATAGCGACGTTGAGTTCTGCTATCCAGTCGCGCGGGAGGACGCTTTCGATGACGACTAATCCTGCTTCGCGTAAGAGACGTTCACCTGCATCAACACTTTCCGGGGTAGGTTTGCCTTTGGGGCGTTCCTGTTGGGAGATTTCCAATTTTGGAATGTGTACTGTTGCTGCGGTCATATTTTTCAACCTACCTTTCTGATGGGTTTTGCGGAAGTTTTAGTTCTACTCGAACTGCTTGCCGAACCTTGCTACAAATCCGTGTCGCATGCTGTGCGTTCTCGGCGGTTGCTGACTTTCCTGGATAGCGAAATTCCACGGCATAGGGGGCAATCACCAAAAAATCTGGTTGCCAAGCGCGCCAGTTTGGAATCGTCGGAACAATCAGATCCAACAATGCCAATAAGTCATGCGACCTTAGGAGTGGAATATCTGCCTTTTGGAGCCAAGCCTTTAAATATTTTTTTATACATTGTTGGGCATGAAAGCAGATCATATCAAAGTCAGGGTCTGCTGCTTGCTGATGTAACGCTATTGCGGCGTAATCACGTTCTGCTTTCTGTGCCCATTCCTGTATTAAAGGATTCATAAGACATTTTTCCTTTTTCAACGGCTTTGGCAAAAAATCGATGGACTTATAGAGCACATCACCTTTTTCGGTGATTTCGCGAAAAAACCAGTCATTGTGAGAAATACGATAGGCGATTTCTTCCGGTGAACGCACGAGCACATCCATACGGAAACGGCGTGGGATCCGTTGGAGAATCTCCCTGGCTTGGTGGCTTGTCTCCGATTCAGGGATGTCCATGATGACGAGCAAATCAACATCTGAGTCTTTTGTTGGTGTGCCATACGCATAGGACCCAAAAAGGATAACTTGCAGCGGTGTGAACTCACGCACAATGTCATCACAGGTTGCTTGGATGTCTTCTCGAGTAACCATTTTGTCTGTCTCTCTCTCTGATTATGATTTTAGCCCTAAGGAGATTTTGTCTTTGCAAGCAGTCTTCATTGAGGCACCCTTGAATAGGTTATGCGACAAGCGGTCGCTTGGGTTAGCATATCAAAAAAATAGTTTTTGTCAAGAAAAATCTAAGATAAATGGGCACTTGGATAAGGATACCCCCTACCCCCCCGCAGGCGGGGGGGAAACGGAGATGTTGCCCGCAAGCAGGGGGGAGCAGAGAACACAAACGCACAGTTCGACGGATGCCTGCTTCTGTCGGGTTTCGCTGTGCTCTACCCGACCTACAAAACTTTGGCACTTACCCCCCGCAGGCGGGGGAAACGGAGATATTGCCCGCAAGCAGGGGGGAGCAGAGAACACAAACGCACAGTTCGAACGGATGCCTGCTTCTGTCGGGTTTCGCTGTGCTCTACCCGACCTACAAAACTTTGGCACTTACCCCCCTACCCCCCCGCAGGCGGGGGGGAATGAAGTAGGAACCGCAAGCGCGGGGAATGGAATATGCGCAGCCTCATCGGTTCTGCTACAAAGGGAATTGGGAATTTTCGGAGATCCGTAACCCTTGTGGTGGTGTGGGTTCTGCCTCCTAAAAAATTCCCAATTTTCCCAATTGGGAATTTTAGTCGGTTTTATTTTCTGCGTTTTGTTCTTCTGGTGCCTCCGCTATTGCTAATGTTGTTTCGGTCAGTGCGTTTTCGGTTTGGGTGGGTAGCATCATGTCTAAGGGGGCATCGCTGGCGGGTTCGGGTGCCGATGCGACGGCTTGGTAAAGTTTGACCATTTGGAGGATGTCTTTGCCGATGGATGCGTATTCTTTGGGTGTGAGGGGGGTGTCCGTCAATTTGACTGTGTTCGTGATGGTTTTGAGATTTTCGACGTGGTTGCCTACGGTCTGGAGTAGGTCTGTCCCGATGTTTCGGATATACTCGTGTCTGCCTGCTTGGTATGCTTCGCCATACTTTTTGCTGTTGAACTTTTTATCGTTTGGGTTACACGTGCGCATCAACTCTCGGAGATAA
>RKRO01000234.1 GCA_007571355.1 Candidatus Poribacteria bacterium
ACTTATAGGATAACATAAGGATGGAACAAAAACAATACACACAAAATATTAGGCTGCTGTGAAACAATATTTTACAAACCATTATTTAGCACAACTCGTGGTGAATGGTAATTTCTATCAGGTTCAATCCGAGTTTTTGATTTCACCCCATGTAGCTGTTAGCAAATGCGGCTGTGGGGAAACAGATAAAGCCGATGGATCAAACCAATTGCCTACATAATTGTCGCCATCGTGCGTCAGTTGTATGGTGGCACGAGTTAACAAATTGATTTTGAAGATTTGAGTCCCGTTTCCTGTTGCTTGTGAATAAACCAGTTCGTCACCAGATGGCGACCAAGTGGGTCTGAGTGCCAGTACGTCGACAATTTGCTGAAGGCCACTCCCATCGCGATTGACGATGAATATGGTCTGTTGGTGATGTTCTGGTCTATACCAAACAAAGGCAATTTTGTTGTGAACGGGTGACCACGCCGGTTGATACATTCTTGGGAAATCCTCTGGCAGGAATGTCTGTTGCTTGCGGGTGTTTAGGTTGATAAATCGGATTTGGCGACTCGCCCAAAACAATTCGTCTCTTACAACATAAGCGATTTCTGTTCCATCTGGGGACCAGACAGATTCTTCAGCATACGCTTTTTCCATCACTTCAACGATGCGGGTTACCGATGTGCCATCTGCCCTGGCGGTATAGATGTTTAAAACTTTAGCATCATGGTCAAGTTGAGAATAAGCGATTTTTTTCCCATCAGGGGACCAAGCGGGGTGGTCTCTGTATGCGGGTGCTGTGCGGAACACGGGGTGCTCGCCCTGCCCATCGGCGCGCATAATATAGAGATCAAGTTCTCCACTTCGACCAGAGACAAAAAGAATCTCTTCTCCGGTGGGTGAGAATACTGGACGGAAATCCGATGCGCGGTGATTGGTTAATCTGACCTGTTGACTGCCATCGGGATTCATCATATAAATGTCCGAGTTGCCGTTCCGATTGGACGAAAACACAATCTTCTCAGTCGTGAGCGGTTTCGCAGAGACAGAAAACAGCAACCCTAAACTTAAGCAATACAAACAGAAAACACGTAACAGTTTCATGGCAAATTTCCCTTTAAAGTTATGTTGTCAGATAGATAGCAATTTTCGTGCCAAAGTAAAGTAATGGATAAAATAAGAAATAGTGCGGTTTTAGGGTGTCGGCGTGGATACTGACTGCACGAAATGGGGCAAAGGGTGTGAGGGCTGCACCGATTCGTGCAAATAGAGGAGAGGAAACGCAAGCATGGGACAGCCTCTCTGCTGTCCCATGAGGAAATGGGGGTGTTTTTTAGTTTTAGGTTTTACAAGACCGCCATCTCTATGTTATCAAAGTTGCGCCGGTAGTATTTCATGTATTGTACCTTTTTCTCAAGTGATTCGATAACAGCGATGTTAAAATTCACTTTTTCAAACCGTTGCGCGCTGCCTAAGCCCCCTGGGCTGAACACATTAATCTCTATGAGTTTGTCTCCGACAATGTCCAATCCGACCAAGAACATGCCGTCTTGCACCAATTTCGGACGCACCATTTCGACCAATTCTAAGGCCACATCGGTAATTTCCGCCTGCTGAAGTCTCCCACCGGCGTGAATATTACTTCTCATGTCCCCGCCCATACGGACGCGGCGGAATGCAGCGTATCTGTTTCGATAGCGTAACGGCTGCCCATTCAGAAGAAAGAGACGCATGTCCCCTTCTGCGGCCGCCGGGAGATATTCTTGTGCAATGACATAACCATCGCGGCTCACTGCATCTATCATCTGATTGATGTTAGGCAAATCATCAGGTCTAACGAGGAATACACTTTGTCCCCCGGAGCCTTGGAGCGGTTTCAAGACGATTGTTCCGCCTTGTTCTTGCGCGAAGGCTTTAATTTCATTATGGTTCCGCGTGATTAAGGTTCTCGGTCTGACTTCTTCAGGAAAAAGTTGGAAGTACATCTTATTAAGGGCTTTGGCAAGTCCGTTTGGGTCATTGAGTACGATGACTCCATGTCGCATGGCGACTCTCCCAAAAATAAGTCCTGCGTTTTGTGCCCAAGGTCTGGCAATTGCATCATCCGCTGGATTGTTGCGAAGCAACAAGATATCGAGTTCGTCAACGGTAATCCGTTCGACTTTTGCTCGCGTGCTTCGGAGGTCATTAAAGTAGGTTTCGTGGGATTTGTAATTACTGCGGGGTACCATTCGAGCGGTGGCGTGGATATATTCATCTGGGTCGTAAGCGAGATCACCGACTTCTATTATCCATGCCTCGTGTCCCATGTTAATCGCCTGCATTGCCAGTCGAGTTGTTGTGTACCCTGCCTGTTCAGTTTTCAGATCATTAATGAGGAATCCGATTTCATTGCTTTTCTCCTTTTGGGTTAAGTCGAGGACCGAAAGCCCTTGACGTAGTGATTTGAATTTCGCTGCTATATCTGGGTTTTCCATATATCTTGGGCGTAAAGGTGCGGGTTTTAGAACCTTGCGCCATTGGAGTTCTTGGATGATAGGGATATGCTCAGCCGCAATTTTTCCGACAAACAGTGGCTCGAGTGCCCCTCCGTTTTTGAGATAGGCTAACAGACCAACGAGCCCTCTGAGATAAACTGCATCCTTGGTTAAACTGCCACTCCGGTAGATTCTCATTGTGACACTAAATGCTGTGCGTTGCGTAAATCGGTATATCTCCTTGAGTGTGCGAAATGTCTCGACAAAAGAAGCCCCGTCTGTTAGGCAACGGGCAGCGATTACACGTGCTGCCAAGAGTCTAGCCGCGGCAGGCTCAGTCCACCGACGAGGTATTCTGACAGAACAGCGAGGCCTTCTTGCATCTCTTCGTAACCTGCGAGTCCTGTATAGAGCATCTGGAAAGGCTGCGCCTGTCCATTGAAATAGGTGAGTATATGCGTGCCGACTTCGTGTTGGATCAGGGCATCTGCGCGAGAAGCAGGGATCCCCGTTTTTTTTCCGATGAGCAAGTTTCCCTTGGACACCATAAGTCCCGAGTACATATCATCGCGTACCTCAACATTCGCGGAAAGTTCAGGTAATTGCTGCCGGTAATATTGAAGTTCCGCCGCAACACGCTCGGCAAAAGCTGCAGCATTCAATTGAATACTGGGAGTCTTCTCACGACTCCGAGCGGGTACCTGGGCTACTATTTGTTCAGCGAGTTCCAACAGGTCTGCGTCCACACTGCCGAAAAGTTGTAAGCTGCCGTGTAAGAACCGGGGGGTATCGATATGGCTTAACATCGTGAGTTGTATATCCAATTCATACCGTTTTTCCCGAAAGATATGTCCGAGTGTGGGATCCTCTATACTTTCAAGCCGCGTGTTCCAAAGTTTACGTTTGAGGATTGCAGCATCAAAGGGTTGCGGGCGATAGTAGAAAACAGGAGTACGTTCAAAATGTGAACGCCTGAATGATGCATACGCAGCTTCTGTGTTAATTGGTGTTACCTGTAGCAGCAGGTCAAAGGCGTTGCTAATTTCGGCAAGTTCTTTGTCTACTCTCCAAACTGCTTTCACGACTGCCCGACGCCCCAGGACGTGAAAGTGCGCTGGACGGTGTGTCGTCTGTGTCCGTGAAAATTGGAAAAAGGTCTTCTGCAACGCACCCGTGATTTCACGGGCGAGTGTCCTGCGAATTATTGGAAACACTTCATCTGTTTCAGACGAGCGATAAATGGGACGCACTTCAAGCCCAATGAGCGTGCATCCCATTTCCCTGAGCACCGCGGTTGGCAACAGTGCGGGTAGACCGAACGGGGCGACCTTTCGAGTGCTCACGATTTTAACAGCGGATTCCAGCTTGCGGACGCGCACAAGACGAAGAGCATCCGCTAAAGTTTCAACAGTTCCAGATGGATTCAGAGTCGGCTGTGTTGCAATTTTGAATTCGGGGGTTATCGGTAACGGGTCGGCATCAATATCGTTCTCACTTTTCTGCGTGCTCCAAACTTCGAAAATAAGAAAAGCCCCAAACTCACGGGTTAATGTCCGAGCAATATTCCCGATCAGTTCGGACAGACTCTTGCGCATGCCTGTGTCGCTGGAAGCAATCAGATAGGAAGGTTGCCCCATCACAAGACGTTCCGTGCCGGCATCCTCATATTTTAGCGGGGACCGATAAACGCAAAGAAACGGCAATTGCCGATCAATATGCAACCGCCCGCGATCCGGAAGCGTCCGGCGAATCCTCTTATTTTCAGCGATGCGCGCACACACCGTCTTAATGAATTGCTGGCTGATAGCCTTGGGGTGTTCACTCACTTTGCTGCCCTCCGGCAAGTAAAAATAGTTGACGGTTTCGGAAAACGCACTATCAACTGCCATAAATTTAGCAGATCTCACGCAATTTGTCAAGTTCCGTTAGCACCCCTGGAAGCGTGGATTTTAGGGCTTGTTGAATAGCATAGATATTCGCCCTATCGGGTTCACCTGTCCACTCGTCCATGAAAAACTTTTTGAATTCGATGGCAAGTGCGCACCCCGAGTTTGGAAAGGATTCGTGAACCCAACGTGAGAATTGTCCCCCTCGGAATTTGACATTTTCCCTGACATCCAGATGTCTACCCAAAAAGTCGAAATTCCGGAGGTCCTCTATGAAACGCCGAATGAGCGGGCACCATTTTTCGTCAATCCCGGTTCCTGTACCGATATTGACTTCTGGGTTCCCTGCTGGGTCTGCTGGCGGGAGACCAACCCCATCGCGCCGGTGATTATATGAGTGTAGATCGAACACAACGAAGTGTTTAAAGTCCCGCGTCACATCTGCCAACACAGTTTGGACTTCCGTATAGAAGGTATCGTAGGCTGCCAAAGACCTGCCAATAGGACCGGCATCTGGCGGCTCCTTCCAGACCTGGAGCCCCCAAGCATCTGCAGGCTTAATGTAGACTGCTTTTTCACGCGGGCGGTTTAAATCCACTTCAAACCGGGAATGCAAGCCAATAATTCGCGTCTCCGCAATCTCTGTCCAGAGCCCGGTAAATGGATCTTCTTCTCGGAGCCTTTCTGCCTCGGTTAACGCCAGGTTTTCTGATACTTCTTCGCGTACTTGATGTCCATCATGGATCGCCGCTGTGACAATAGGACTTTGACCTTTCGTTATTTTCCATATAGCCTGTTGCGTCATACTTCTGTCCCTCCTATTTCGCAATTCCGACGGTGAAACCTATCAAATAACGTGAGTTTGATAAATGTTGGACGTATGTAACGTCTACTGTTAATTGATGTCCTATCCTGCACAAACTATGAAGTTTGTGCGACAATTCACGTTTCTGTGCTGCGAAAATAGGCCCCGTAATACATCCGAAATGATTAATCAAACTGGCGTTATCGAATAGCGATCGGATTGCCTGGGGAACCCGTCGCGCCTTTGAGACGTAGGGGCGCGAAACTAAAGGCGAATTCGTAGACTTTCGCCGCTGCTAACTCCTCTGTGATGATATTTTCAAGATTGTAAATGCCGTGTTTGACGATAAACAGTTGATGCACCGGAAATGCAAGCGTTTCATCAGGATTCGGAACAACTTCGATGCCCCAATTATCGGCACACAGCATCACAATTTTTTTATCAACGAGGTATTGCCCCGCTTCCAAGCCAATGCCGGGTTCTGTGGTGCCATAGCGATCATTATCTGTCATCCAGAATTTACCCCAACCGGTGTGCATGATAACGACATCGCCGGG
>RKRO01000101.1 GCA_007571355.1 Candidatus Poribacteria bacterium
CTATTGTTATTGACACCATCGCCGAACATCTGGGGTCTATCGGCACCATTCACTACACCTCCCCTCAAAGTAGACCCGGATAAAGGGGCGAAGGTATTGTTTCGAGAGAGGAGACTATTTATAACCCTCTTGTGTCTATTAGCGTTGAACACTGCCCCGCGGGATACGGCTCCGGTGGTTCCCCCTGTTTGCGCCATCCGTAGTGCGCCGGTCTCCTGCTGCGTTTGGAGATGAGAGTCTATAGGCGTTTCAACCGAGCAACTTCTACCAGACGATTATAGACAACAACCTATTTCGTCCGTTAGGGTGACGTGAGTCTGTCCCTATAGAATCGTATCGTCTGATTGCCACACTCCTGCCGACAGATGTGGACACCCCGCCGCGTGCCCTCCTCCACCGCACCATAGGAAACACCACACACATCGTCACCCTCGGTGAAACACGAGTTGCCGCCTCTATGATTTCAGATCCAGGAACACCCGTTTTTACCGAGACTCATTCATTTTTACGAAAAGTTTGGCGTATGCCCTATCATTTTCGGATCGAAGATGCACAACCTAACAGGTTATGCTACAAAGTGGCAGCTTAGGTTTTTATCGTAAAGCCCGTAATTATTGAAACACATCCCTCGAAGCGATGCCCCTCTGATTCCCGCCTTATCAGCGGTTAGCTTCGTCCAAGTGTTCATTTCTTCGGACTTTACGATAAAGATTTCATGCTCAGGTCAGGTGTGCTCCTATTGTTATCAAGGTTGCATAAGTCCTAAAAAAGTGTTAAACTATTTTCTGAAGCACTGTAACATTTAACGACTGAAAATTGATAACCATTCTATAAATAAACCATAGGAGTGTAGATATGCGATTTCTCAAAAAAGGGGACGATAAAAAACCGAAGTCCGAGGCGGAACAGGCGGCAAAGGGACATCCTGACCTGAAAGTTATCAGCGGTTCACAAATTTCTGGACAGCGACCACAACAACCGACACAACAGCAACAGCAACAGCAAAATATTACACTGCCGAACATCCAGTATAAAATTGCGGTTGCAAGCGGAAAAGGCGGTGTCGGAAAATCGACCGTCGCGACCAACCTCGCGATCTCCTTGGCGAATGCAGGTGCCGCCGTTGGGTTGATGGACGCTGATGCCTACGGTCCGAGTATCCCCACGATGATGGGTATTCAAGAGCAACCAAAGGTCAGTCCAGAGCGCAAACTTATTCCACTCGTGCGCCACAACATTAAACTCATGTCAATCGGTTTTATGGTCCCAGAAGAACAAGCGATGATCTGGCGTGGCCCGATGTTACACAGTTCTATACGCCAACTTTTGAGCGATGTCGAATGGGGTGAACTCGACTATCTCATTATCGATCTCCCCCCCGGAACAGGCGATGTTGCCCTCTCTCTAACGCAAGCGATCCCGCTTACTGGCGCGCTGATCGTCACGACTCCACAAGATGTCGCACTTGCCGATGTTCGACGCGGGGTTGCTATGTTTGAACGGCTCGGCGTGCCTATTCTCGGCATCATTGAAAATATGAGTTATTTCCTCTGTCCACACTGCAACGAAAAGACTGAGATCTTTAGGAAAGATGGCGGTAAAAATACAAGCGAACGATTCGGTGTGGCGTTCTTGGGGCAAATTCCGCTTGATGCCGAAGTCTGCACTGCTGGTGACATCGGTGTGCCGATTGTCGCCGGGCATCCAGAGTCTCCGCAATCCGAAGCATTCGGCACTGTCGCACAAGAATTGGAAACAGTGTTGCAAGAAAGCGGCGATGACGATGAATTAACAATCCTTTAACGCAAGTTGTCATCTTTGTAGCATAATCTGTTAGATTGTGCACCTGTGGACGCAAACTAACAGTTTACTCTACAAAAACCCGCAGAACCTCCAGCACACCCGTGGTTTAGATTTCTCGCTGTAGTAGTGACCTCTGAGGCGCGACGCTCACTAACACCTAATCGTCAATAACTGATAACCATTCTTCTGATAACTAATAACCATTCCAAGGAGGCAATCTCATGGCGAATACAGGTTGGGGAAATGTCTACCAAAAACTCGGCGCGCGACCCGTCATTAATGCAACCGGCAACCAGACCGTCCGAGGCGGATCCACACCGTCTCCAGCGGTCCGAGACGCTATGCGCCAAGCAGATGAAAGTTACGTCGAAATGGAAGAATTGCTCGAAAAATCGGGACAATTCATAGCCGAGCGGTTAGAGGTTGAAGACGCATACATCACAGCCGGATGCTACACCGCACTCGTCTTGGCATCAGCAACTGTCATGACTGGAAGCGATCCTGACAAGTGCGCCCAACTGCCGGATACTACCGGACTGAAAGACGAAATCGTTTTTCAGAAGATGCAACACTACTCCTACGACCGCGCATTTACGATTCCGGGCAGTAAACTCATTAATGTAGGCGACGAAAACGGTTGCACCGCCGACGAATTGAGCGATGCCATCGGCGAAAACACTGCCGCACTCGCCTATCTCATCCAACCGAATCAAGGGAAAGCGGTTCCATTGGCGCAGGCGGTTGAAATCGCACACGCGCACGGCCTCCCGTTAATTGCCGATGCTGCCTCTCAAATCTATCCGCTGGATTACTTCCGACGCAATGCCCAATCTGCCGATCTTGTCTGTTTCGGTGGCAAGTATTTCAACGCACCGCATTCGACGGGGTTCGTCTGTGGCAGAAAGGAATTGATTGAGACTGTCCGGAGGCACGGCTTCATCGGTCCCCGTCCCGTCGGACGTGGGATGAAAGTGGATCGGCAGGAGATTATCGGATTGGTGACGGCTATTGACATCTGGCTATCGACGGATCACAATAAGCGATTAAAAGAACAAGACGCGAGATACGCTGCACTTGCAGAAGGGCTTGAGAACCTTGAGGGTGTGTCGTGCGAAGTCCGTTACCAAGAAAATAGCCATACGCTTTCCAATCTGCATGTCACGTGTAGTGGCAAGGATGCAGCGCAGATTGCACATGGATTGGATGCCGGCACGCCGCGTATCAAGGTGAATACGCACGGCAAAGACACGCTTGTGATTAATGCCTACACGCTTAATACTGGCGAAGAATGTATCATCGCAAACGCGTTGCGACATCTTCTACGTGGATAATATAACTAAGAAATTGGGTCATTATGTAGGTTGGGTTGAACGGGGTCCTACCAAAAATCGCGCACGGAAGGTAGTTTTCAAGTAGATCGATAAACCTGAAACCACCAAAAACCGAGTGAAACCCAACGCATTATTACGCCGATAACATTTGCGGTGTTGGGTTTCGCTATATCTATCTACCGAGTAACGAAGTCTGACCACGGCTTTATATTCAGGGCTCCCAATAGGAAGAAAACAGCCGATCCGCCGAGTGTCCCTTTCGTGGCGGCTACCAATTGAAGTCTGCGTATTCGCGCTTTGTAGGCATCCGTGTAAAAACTGACATACTCTGCCGATTTACCGAGAAGTCGTTCAGCGGGCGGGACGGGCTGATAGACATAAGCTCCACCGATCGCAATGGAGCCGAGCAAGCAACTCCCGGCTGTCCCTAAAATACCACCCGCGGCAAGCCACAACGCCGTGTTCACATCGTCTTCGGCATCATATTCCGCATCTGTTTTGGCATCCAACGCGACGCTGTTCTGCTGCGCTAAGCACTGTAACGGCATGCCCCAGACCAATCCTAACATTAAAACAACCCAAGCGTGGAATAGCAGACTTCTTTTCATTTCAGCTCCTTTGTCCCTATAGTAACGGAATTTCAATGGCACGACGTTCCGTCGTAGCCTTGCGTGCTGCTTCGATAATCGAGAGGTTATGATACGCCATCTCTGGACTCACAGGTACTGCCGCACCCGCAGTAAGAGCATCAAAGGTCTCCATAAAGTAACGGGCATGGCCGCTTGCATCCGTGCGTTCTGCTTCGTCAAAGTCGGGCAGTTCCAACTGTTTCCAACCTTCTGCTCTCGTAAAGCGACGGAGCGCGTCCGCCACGTTGTGGCGATGATTGACGCGTAGAGAGCCATTTGCAGCGTGCATCTCGCACCAACCGGAATCCGTACCGGGCACGCACCAGGCACCAGAAACAGTCGTGATTGCTCCGTTTTCATGTTCACACAGCAGCATCGCGATATCATCAACATCAATGTCAAGCTGCATCGTTTGCACCCGTGCCTCAACATAGCGTACCGGGGATTGCATCAGCGTACAGACGGAATAGATTTCGTGGTAACTCGTGTCAATGATACAACCGCCACCTTTCGCTTTACTGGCACGCCACGCGAACGCGGGTGTCGGATGATCCGCCGAAAAATCTGCAGGCTTCAATCCCATGCCAGTGCTGCGTCCGAAATGCGGTTTACCTAACGCCTCAAGTTCTGTCATCGCCGCGCGCATCCCGGCAGTAAAGATATAGTTATGCACGACTGTGTAAGGGACATCGTTCTGGTGTACGGCTTCCAGAATTCCGTCTGCTTCTTCTAAATTTGTTGCCATCGGCTTTTCTGAGATAACCGCCACGCCCGCGTTTGCGGCTTCGATGACCTGCTCAGCGTGAAGTGAGTGCGGTGTGGCAATCGTCACAACATCAAGTGCTGCGTGTTCCAACATCTCGCGGTAATCTGTGTATCGGTTTTCCGTTGGCACGTCGAACAGGTCCCCAATCTTTTGTAGGTTTTCGGGAACGACATCTGCCAGCGCAGTGATTTGGACGGTATCTGTGAGCGCGCGGTAGGCACGGGCATGCGTAATTTGCACAATCCCACCACAGCCGATAAGACCCAAGCGAATCGGTTTTTTCATGGTGTATCTCCTTTATATAGAGTTTAGCATATCCTGAAATTAGGCAAATTCTTGACTATCTCCACCGTCTTTAGGCTGAGAGTGATGACGCGGGCGATGAGGTCAATAATATATTGTGGTTGATCCGTACGGTTCGGGTCAGACACAATCCCGCTCCGTTTGTCCACCTTGACACGATACTGATCTACCACCCACTCCAGCGCGGAACGCGTGCCTAACCGATAGTCAAATACCTTCCCAGGGATGCCCTCCAGCGTCAGGAAGTCGTTGTATTTCAATTGTGTTTTATCTTTGGAGAGTTTCATCTTCTCCACGCGCCAATCTATCGGCATACCGGGCGTTTCAATGTATTTCAGTCCATCGTATTTCGGCGTAGATTCATAGTTGACATGGCTATCTGCCAGCTGCGCACCTGCGTTCGCGAAACTCCAGAAGTCTTGAGCAAACGGGATATGTGGCAAATCGCGCTTGAGGTTTGCCTGATACTTTTCACGATAATCAGGGTGATGCAGGACAGCGTAATTGTAGTGGAAGATGTCCCATTTGGTGAGGGTGTCGTCTTTGTAATGGGTTCGGAACTGTGATAGTGCCCAATCCGTGATGTTTTCTTGGCGGTTCGTACCTTCTTCATTGTAAGTATAGAAAGGGAAACATTGGGAATCCCCTGTGAGGTGGAAATCCGGAATCACATCAACTATCAAGGCGTGGAAGGGCTTATTACTTCCAATATTGCTGAGACAAATCACCCGATTTTCCTTTTCTGTCTCTGGAGTTGGGAAAATCCGATGCTGTTGATAACGTTCCTCATTCCAAAAATTATCAAAGTAGAGATATTTCTGACAAAACGGACGATACAAAGCACTGCGAAAGTGCGTATCTTCATAG
>RKRO01000265.1 GCA_007571355.1 Candidatus Poribacteria bacterium
CCCGGTTTTCTCCACCTTGGAGACCCACTCATGCGACTTGCCCAGTCGTTTCCCTACCGCGCGGAGGCTCAGCTCAATTCCATCTTCAAACCCGTAGCGAAGACGAATCACTTCACGTTCGCCCCCTGTAGCGGTGAGAGAACAGAGAACCTTTACATGAGCAAACGCCTGCGCACTGATGTGTTTGCACACACGGCAGAGATCGCGGGTGGGGCTGCTCTTATGAGTCGGGGTTTCAATACCGGAGAGGCAGTCGCAATTTCCGCTGTTTATAGTCGGTGTCAAGCCCCTTTGTTTGCTTTCTATAGAAATGACTTCGGTCGATGCGTCAAGGTTCTCACCACTAGAGACGATGTGTGTTTTGTTTGCTGCGGTGGATTGAAGGATGGCGCGCGGGGGCGTGGTCGCGTCTGTCGGAAACCGGGGAAGCCGGATTGTGCCTATCAAGCAGTACGGTTCTATAGGGCGGAGGGGGGGCAGTCAGCGAATAGGTTATTCTCTACAGCGGTAGGGTTCTACAGGGCGGCGGGGTGTCTAGTCGAGCGGACAGAATAGGTTATTCTCTACAATGGTGCGGTAGAAGTCGGTGTTCTGAAGTCCGGAGAGGTGTCAGGTGTGCGGTGTCTGCGTTGGGATCAGTCTGTGAGGGGTGCCTGTTTTTCTGGGGGTGGTTTTCCTTCCGAATCGGTTCAGGAGTCGGTTGTGTGAGTTAAACCCATCCCCCCGGAAGATCATGCCCCCGATGCTGATGCCGACTATCGTTTTTTAAGCATAGTTATGGCACGCCTAACGTTTTATCTGTTTCGGGGAACCCTGTTTTGAGGTATTTCGGATCGGTTTGGATGTCGGGTGGGTAGTGGATTTCATAGATTTTGATTTTCGGGGGTGCGTCGCTCTCGACGGGGTAGACAGGGACAAAAGCGTCGCTGTGTTCGCCCCGAAAGTAGAGTTTGACGGCGAGGCTATTCCACCCGAGGGATGGGACATAAGAAGTGTTGTTGAGTCGTCCTTTAGAGTCAAAGTTAAAAAGAATGCCTCCCATTTCTTCGTGTATTTCTAATTGATTTTGGGTGGGAAACCTCTTATTTTCCCATGGGATTGTTTTCAATATTGTGTGATACCCCTTAACATTCGCGCGAATAGATAATGTTTCAGGGGCTGACATATTAGGAGCATCCGGGTAATGAATATCAATAAAAATTATGGGGGTACCCGATTGCTGCGGTCTAAACCGGTATGCTGTCGTCCCAAAGGGTTGTTCTTCTCTCTGGAGTGTATAGAACCTGAAATCTCTATCATTGTTTGTATCGCTGCCGATACGTGAATAACTTCGGGTGCGGGATGTCACACCGCTCGCGGTGAGCATCAGATGCGTGACGTTGTGCGTTTTGAGAAATTCAAGTGCTTCGCGTTCCGATTGTGTCCTGAAAACGTGCCGGTAATAGAGGCGTATCCGGTGCGGGAGATAATGGTCGGGGTCGGTGATCGTTTTTACACCGCCGAGGACATTGAGTTGTGTCCCGTCTCCCCAATGGGCTGCGATAACGGCGTTTTGTGGGAGCGTTGTTTTTATCCATTTGAGTGCGGATGTGAGGCTTCCGGTGCCTGGGATAGGTTTGCGTATACTATCGCCTGCCTGAATGGCTCGAGTCGCGTGTCCTCCGAGGGGTGTCCAAAAGAGCACAGGGATGAGCACGGCAATTGCAAGCCCGGCAGTGATACGTTGTTCCCTGACATCGGGGTCAAGAATCTTTAGGTCCTTAAGTTTTTGTATGAATGATGCGGGTGCGATACACAGGAGCCATGCGGTGCCGTAAGCGAGTGGCACACTGATAAAGAAACTGTACCGGATGCCGCTACGGGCAAGGCTGCCCCATAAGAGAAACCAGACCCACATGAGAAGGAACGTCCGTTGATTTTTCGTGAGACTGTCTTTTTTTTGCGAACAGGCGATGCCGATACTGAGCATTGTGAGGGCGAGTGTTGTCCAAAAAAACGTGTTGCACAAGTCGTTCCCGATCCATTGGCTTATAGGCACTCTCAGGAAAATTGCGGCTGCGAAGGCGGCGAGAAATGTACCGAAAGAGAGCCCTTTTAACTGCCCGAATTGGCGGCATCCGAGAACGATTCCGATGCTGCCGAAGACAAAGATTGTACCGAAAAAGAGTGTCCAATATGTGAAATCGGGGTCTGCAAGTTCACCTATGCTCTTCATGAGCGAGTTTTCCCGAAGCGTGAAGGCAGTCGTTTCGAATGTGTCCGTTTGTGTGAAAAGATAGGTGATCCCTGCTGTGATAGCAAGCAGCGTTAGTACACCTGCAAGCTTTCGGGCATGTGGTTGGAGTCGAGCAATATACTTTAGAAGTAGGTATCTCGTCCCCCGCAGAGCGAAAACGGATAGTGGCGGTGCAAGTGTGAGGGCGAACAGATGCTTTGCGAACCCGTATCCACTGTGATATGCAGGACTGATAAGGTATAACCACGGAACGAACATGAGTATATAGAGCAGATATTCTTTGAGGTGCTGTTCAGTGTCCGTGCTACAGAATCTCCATATTTCGACAGCGAGTATGATGAGGACGAAAAGTCCGAAGGCTTCCCAACTCAACCCACCCAAGAAAACGATGAGGCCTGAAATCACTGTCGCAATCCATCTACGCATCCCGGGGGTCATGCTTTCCTTGTAGAGATAACTGGTAACGGCAAGAACACCGAGCATCCAGCACCATGCGTCGCGGTCACCAAAGCCTGCGGCACTGCGGCTGATGCTACCGGGAAGTGTTGCTAAAAGCAGCCCGACAATGGTGGCGAAGAGGTTACCATGGGTCCGCGCGAGAAAAAGAAAGAGGACACCGAGCCCGAAGCAAAAGCAGCCGACAGGGAGATAGCATTGGATGTCATAGACTCTGAACCAGGGAAAGATTTTGTGCGTATAAGCGATGGCATAAGAAAAAAGTGATAGTAGTTGCCCGTTATCTCTACCGAGGGGCAGCCAGCGGTCCATATCGCGGGCAGGTAAATACCCCTGTTCCGCAATCGTTTCTGCTTGCTTGTAGTAAAGGTATGCATCGTTGCCGGTGAACTGTCCATCAGGGATCCGTTCCACACCTTGTATCCGTAGATAGAAGGTGAGGAACAGGATGCTGACGCAGCAGGCACCCCAAAGGGCTTTTTGAAGAGAAAGGGAGCATTGCATAGGTGCGTTCTCTGTTTCTTTTTTTCGCGCTTCACTGTCTGTATGGGTTAATCCTCACTGTTTGTTAACTCGACATAGGTAGGAGTATACTGTCCGATTTGGACATCATAGAAATGTAGTGTGCCCGCTCTACTGGCAATTCGGAGGTGCTTTGCATCGGGTGAGAATTGAACAGCAGAGACATCATAGGTTTTGCGTCTCTCTTTTGTCCTGAGCATTTTCGCTTTGTCTACATACGCCGGAAAACGGCTCCGTAGACGGCGGGTGTTCACATCCCAGAGCGTGAGTGTCTTGTCCGCGGAGGCGATAGCGAGCGTGTGTCCATCGAGTGAAAAGGCGATATCTCGGATGTCACCCGTGTGCGATTTCAGAGATTCAAGGACGGTGCCAGTCTTTACAGCCCAGAGATGCACTGTGAAGTCCCAGCCGCCGCCAGTCGCAAGGATTTTGCCATCGGGCGAAAAACAGAGCCGGTTGATGGAGCCTAAGTCTTTATCGGGGGCGTGTCGTAATTCACCCGTATTGGCATCCCACAGACGGAGCACGCTGCCTGCACTGGCAAGGGTTTTGCCGTCTGGCGAGAAGGCGATGGCGTTGACGGCCCCTGGATGTCCTATGAGACTCCAGATATATTTTCCGGTGCTGATCTCCCATAAACGGACGGTCCAGTCGCTGCCTGCACTGGCAAGGGTTTTGCCATCGGGTGAGAAGGCGATAGCTGTAATAGAATCGGGGTGTTCGTCAAACAGAGCGAGTGCCTTGCCCGTTGCTGTCTCCGAGACGTAAATGCGGTTTCCGTGCCCACTGGCGAGCAGAGATGCATCCGCGGAGAACGTCAAAACTTGCGGTGGGGGCATTTCACCGGGGAATGTTGCTGTGAATTGTGAGAGGGCTTCGCCGGTGTTTGCATCGTGGACAAATATGCAGTCGGACGTTGGCACGGCAACACGGGTGCCGTTCGGTGAAAGAGTAATGTTCAAGGGCTCTACCGTGTAGGCGCGGGAGAGTGGCAGGCACCCGAAGACGAAGAGGTATGTGATGTAGAGAAGCCATGCATTTTTCATAAACCTGATCCTTTTTTTAGAGAGTGCTATTCTGTAAACGAGGTTTCGGATGAGAACCGAAAGAATGCTGCCAGACACCAAAAGCGTCACCCGGCAGCGTTCTTTATTTCAGAGGACGGATTCGGAAGCTGCGGGGCGTGAAGCGGTCCCGCAGCATGCCCTTTTAGTTCTCATCCGAATCGTTATCGTCTTGGAAATTGCCCCACTTGTCATAGCCTTGCACGTAACAAGACGCAACCCCCGAAGCGTGAAGCGGTCCTGCTTCAGTCGCGAGTGCAGCTATTCTCTCATTACTGAAAGCCCCCTGTTCGGAATCCGCAGGGTCGTCATCATTGACATCGGCGTAGACAGAGTACGAGCCATTCTCCAATCCAAAGTTCCCGATGGCAGCAGAGGCAGTATTCTTCTTTACCACCCAAGTATCAATCCGAAGTGTGACTGCAAGGGCACCGTAGGCGTGGGCGAATTGGACACACACCAGAACAGCAGCGATCAAAAGTAAACTTTTTAGAATTTTCATGAGAATCTCCTTATTTTTCAGCGTCCGTGAGGAACGTTTCCGGGTCAATCCCGGCTGTATGTTTGTCAACAAAGTTGATGTCGGGGTAGGATGCTTCCACACCAAAGAAATAGAGTTCTTCGGGGGTAAAATGCCGGTCATGGGTACCCACGATGGTACCCGGAACCCGAATGGTTCTGGGGGTATCCGGCCCCCCGACAATCTCTTCTTTCCACGTTACGTAAAGGGTATCCGGATAGAGTGGATAGACTCTACCGTTTGTGTAACTTAAGTAACCATTGACGAAACCGTGATCCCCTTGATTCCAGAGTTTTATCAAGACGCGAGAGATCGTCTCATGATCTGGCATATCGCCTTTTTGATAATTCGGGAACCTATCATCGTCCCACACCGGGGTCAGCGGAAACTCCTTGGGGACTTCAGGAAAATCAGCGTGCACTTCTGCCTCTGAACTCATCTCATCGGGTAAGAGCGCATCCTCGAGGGCAGCGAACTCGGTCGCGTCTATTGTTTTTGCCTCTGTCTCATCGGGCATCGGTGTGTCCGTTGTTTCAAGGGGCGTGTTGACAAGCCCGGGTGTCTCGGTGTCTGTCGGTGCCTTCACCGTTTCTGCGGGGCGTGTCTCGTTGTGTTTTTCGCGTGCCTGCAAAAATCGGTCGTGCCGTGTCATCGCCTTTTCTGTGGCACGGTCAACGTGCCAACTATAAAGTAGGCTTCCGCCAACACATAGCACACAGAACACTATACCGCCTTGTATCAAACGACTGGACAGGAACTCTCTAAACATAAGATTATATCCTCCTCTCTCAGAAGGGTGAATGGGAGAATGCCTGAGAAGACAACTGCCTATCCTTATCACACCCATGAATATGTGCTGCACACCCTAAAAGTGTCAACTT
>RKRO01000331.1 GCA_007571355.1 Candidatus Poribacteria bacterium
GTGATGATATGTTTCATTTTAGGATTTAGAACTTAAACCTGCGGAGACTCGCGTTTTGAAGAAGGAGTGAAATTATTATTAAATCGAAAGCCCGCCTTAAAAGTAAGCAAACTTCAGTTTCTTGCCCCGACAAGTACACAGCGGATGACAACACATTCACAATCACTTGGACAAGCGAGCGTCAGTCAGGCATACGAGGAGTCCAACTGATCAGATAAAGAGTGCTTCAAAGAAAGAAAGACGTAGGCTGATACAGCAATACCACCCAAAATCGCTTGCTACTTTTTAAGAATTTGGGTATACTGTTTTTTACAGTTAGAAACTTCACAAGAATTTATAAGAGGTTTAGAGATGGAACATTCGATGTGGAAACTAGGTTGTGTTGACATTTCATTCGCTAAGTGCCAGGAAAATCAGCAACCATATCAAAATTTACGTATCTGTTTAGAATTTTACAGAACTTTAACGAAAATATCGTTCGCTCGCGAAGTACTACGTCTGCTATATCGTGCCAAGTTTAAGACATTTACAAGACAGATACGAAACTGTGAAGCCTGTTCTGACGTATGCTATTTGAACTGCGCCAATTTGACCGGGCGCGCCTTATTGACGCACTTACTCACGGGGCGGATGAAGAGTGAAGTTTACGCCGGATAGAAAGCACTGTGGGACGGCTGATGCCGAGTTCACGCGACAGTTGGGCACTCGAAACACCTTGACAGACACCCCGCAAAACTAGCACCACCTGTGAAGGACGAAACTGTGTTCCAGCAAACACCGTCCCGCTATAGAGATTGTAGATGCTTCCACACCGTTTGCATCGATAAACTTGGAGCCCACTTGTTTTAGTCTTACGGAAAGGGCGCGCCTCGGACACGCTCGCTTAGCGGTTCGAGCAACACAGACCTTCGGGGTGGAAATGAGCCAACACCCACGCTTCCGCTTGTTCTTCATCTATAAGAGATGGTATCGGAAAATCCATACCAACACCCTAACATAACTTCAAAAAAAATAGCACTTACTTTTTACATGAGCCATCATTTCACCGTCTCAGGTTTAACCACCCTAAATTTGCGTTCACCCGGTCTAATATAACCGAGTCGTTTTCTCGCGAGTCGTTCCTTTGTTAACTCATCATTTTTCAGCATTTCAACGCGTTGTTTAAGCCGATCGCGCGCCGCCTCCAGGTCCCGTATCTCCGCACGATAAGCCTCCTCAGCAAACTGTGCCTGCTGCCAATCGTCATAACCTTTCATGAATTGCCTCACGCTAACCAAGAGTAAGCTGAGTGCAATCACGAATAGAATAGGGCGAAAAATACGCATAAGCTATACCTCTGAAAAGCGGAGCTTGGAACAACACAGCAGCCGCACCTATACACGAATGTTCTGTCTTAACGGAGAGCCGCTAAATTGTAGAAAACCCGTTCCCCAGCAAAAATAGCGCGCTCTCTGAGTTCTTCCTCAATACGGAGAAGCTGGTTATATTTGCAAACACGATCTGTCCGAGAGAGCGAGCCTGTCTTTATCTGTCCGGCGTTCGTCCCAACGACCAAATCAGAAATAGTCGTATCCTCTGTTTCACCGGACCGATGTGAAACAACAGCCGTGTAGTTGAAACGCCGTGCCAGTTCAATAGCGTCAAGCGTCTCAGTCAAGGTGCCAATCTGATTAACTTTGATGAGGATAGAATTGCCAATGTGTCCTTCAATCCCGCGTTTCAAACGCGTGGTATTCGTAACAAAGAGATCATCACCGACAAGTTGAACCTTATCACTGATCGCCTCGGTCAATTGTTTCCAACCCTTCCAATCGTTCTCATCCATACCGTCTTCAATAGATATAATCGGATATTTCTCACAAAGTTCTATGTAAAAGGCGACCATCTCTTCAGGCGATTTGATGGGCTGTGCTTCCGCTTTTAATTCGTAGGTACCCGTGTCGCGGTTGTAAAATTCACTTGAAGCGGCATCCAATGCCAATAGCACATCGGCGCCGGGGACATAGCCTGCCCGTTCAACAGCTTCAATGATCACTGCAATCGCTTCCTCATTAGAACCGAGATCCGGCGCGAATCCGCCTTCGTCGCCGACAGCCGTGTTGCAATTCCGTGCCTGTAAGACTGCCTTGAGACTATGAAAGATTTCAGCACCCATGCGGAGCGCTTCAGCAAAATTCTCAGCCCCCGCCGGCATGATCATAAATTCTTGGATGTCAACGTTGTTATCCGCGTGAGAACCGCCGTTGAGGATGTTCATCATCGGTAACGGAAGTTCTTTGGCGTTCGCGCCACCGATATAGCGATACAGTGGTAATCCTGCCTCGTCCGCAGCCGCTTTCGCGACAGCCAACGAAACGCCTAATATAGCATTTGCCCCGAGACGACTCTTGTTTTCTGTACCGTCAAGTTCACACATAGCAGCATCAATATCACTCTGGGCAAAGACATCTTCGCCTGCAAGCGCAGCAGCGATGACACTATTGACGTTCTCAACCGCTTTCTGAACACCTTTTCCCAAATAACGGTCGGCATCTTTATCACGCAGTTCAACCGCTTCGTGTTCACCTGTAGAGGCACCAGACGGGACAGCAGCGCGTCCGAACGCACCTGATGCTAAATTAACGTCTACCTCAATCGTCGGGTTACCGCGCGAGTCCAATATCTCGCGCGCGTGGATATGGATAATTTCTGACAAAACATTTCTCCTTTTGAAGGTAAAAGTTGGTTTCTGGGTCTAAATTTCACTGCGATTCATACAACCGTTCTTAACTGACAACGGATAACTGACACACTATTCTTCAATAACAGCACCCGCAAGTAGATACGCCGATGCCAAAAAGACCAAACTACATCCGATAAGCAAATTCAACCAAAACCAGTTATCCACGCCACCCGTTACCAAAAGCGAAACAGTGCATTTCGCACCACCGATAATAATTGGAACGACAAGCGGAAGAAGAATAACGGAGAGCAGGCTTTCACCACCGTTTGTACTGGTAGACATCCCAGCCAACAGGACACCGACAGCACAAAATCCAAGCGTACCGATACTCACTACGCCGAGCAGTTTCAAGAATACACCCACCGTCACCCCATTAAGCAGGTCCAGGAACTGAAGGGCAATCGGAATAATGACAATTTCCAACAGAAATAGAGACGCGACATTGCTAACAACTTTAGAAAGATAGAGATTGCTTGCGTCAACACCGGTCAACCGAATGCCGTGTAAAGCACTATCCGAACGTTCTACGACGAATGAACGATTCAAGATGATAATGCCCGCAAAAACAAATGCTGTCCAAAGAACACTCGCAGTTAATTTGCACCGTTCCACCCTCTCTGGAAAAATCGGACCAAACGCAAAAGCAAAAATGAGAACAACCAGCACGCTGAAAACGAAAATTAATACCAGCGTCTCCTTAGAACGGAATTGGAGTTCAAGATCTTTGCGAATCAACGCACCAATTTGACGAAGTGCCTTCATGTTTGTCTCATTTTTCGGCGGAATCCCCGTTTTCATTCCTCCGCAACACCCCATTTTGATGAAAGAAAACCGTGCGAAGCCCTATCATCAAAGGGGTAACCGCGCCTCGTACATAAGCAGTAAGGTCTCTGCTGTAATCTCATCTTTTCGTGCGACTTCTTCCAATCTCCCGTCTATCATAAAAAAAAATCGTGTCCCCACGAGATAGCCTAACTCCGTGTTGTGTGTCGTGATGACGATACCTTTGCTGTTTTGTTGTTCTTCGGCAACGCGTCGTAAAACGAGCTGCTTTGCAGAAGCATCTAATCCAGAGAAAGGTTCGTCGAATAATAACACAGAGGGATGATGAAGAAGGGCTCTGGCAATCATAAAACGCTGCGTCATGCCGCGTGAGAAGATATGCAGCGGTTCGTGGGTGAAGCGTTGCAAACCGACTTCAGTGAGGAGTGTTGTTGCGCGGTCTTCTAACCCTTGAACGCCGTACATCTGTCCAAAAAACTTCAGATTCTCATAAGGGCTAAACATCGGATAAGCGAGCATCTCATGGATGACAACCCCCAAGGCACTTCGCACCTCTAAGGAATCCGCAATCGCATCTCTACCTTCAATCTCGAGATCCCCGGATGTCGGTTTCAGGAGAGTTGCGAGAATTTTAATTAGCGTCGTTTTACCCGCACCGTTCGGACCGAAAATCGTAACCACTTCACCGGGTTGAACCGAAAACGTGGCATTTTTGACAATCACACGATGGCCAAATTCCTTTGTGAGATGGGAAGCATGAAGCCGCATGGTATGAACAATCTCATAGTTGGCAATAAAAAAGGCAGTGGGTGGGATGCAAACCCACCCGACAGCCAATATCACAAATCAAACGGATAGATAAGCGCAACGTCCCATCGCCTCCGTTCATCTTTACATCATTCTTCGGATAATCGCATCGCCTTGTTCTTTGCTGATGCCAAGCGGTTGATGCGCGATGGGCCCGTTTTCCAAAACAGGCTCCATTTCATTCAGTGATTGACGGCTCGTATCGTGGTAGAACAACCCAAGCTGCGTTTCATGACCTGTCTTAACGGCTTGTTCAAGTGCAGCGGCTCTATCACTTGTGTCATGATCTTCAAGGTATTGGACCCGCTCCTTCCAGTAATCGAAAATTACGCGAGCCCCTCCCTTCCAGGTCACACAAGGACTGATAACGTCGATGAAAGCGAATCCTTTGTGTTGCATCCCGTTATACATCAGTTCTGTTAGTTTTGTTCCATCAGAACTATATGCTCTTGCAACATAGGTCGCCCCCGCGACAATTGCCATCGCAACCGGATTGAGAGGTGTCTCTAAATTACCGAACGGCGTGCTTTTCGTCTGTTCTCCTACTATAGTCGTCGGTGAGGCTTGTCCGACTGTCAACCCGTACGTCTCGTTATTCATGACAATGTAGAGGAGATCAATATTTTTTCGCATCGTATGAATAAAATGATTTCCACCGATGCCGTAACCATCACCGTCACCACCCGTGACGACAACATTCAACTCGTGATTGGCAAATTTAGCACCTGTTGCGACTGCTAAAGCCCGACCGTGTAGCGTATGCATCCCATACGTTTTGACATAACCCGGAAGGTTAGAGGAACACCCAATCCCACTGACTGTTAGGTGATCATGATTGCCACGACCGAGTTTCGCATAAGCGTTTTGTAGCGCGTTCAACACACCAAAATCACCACAACCGGCACACCAATCTGGGTTAACATCGCTTTTAAAATCTCGCGCCGTTGGCGCGCCTTGAACAGGTCTTTCTCTTCTTGCTCTTCTCGCGCTTCTTGCCATCCGATTCATCCTCCTTTGTTAGACAACAATCTCTTGATACGGGACATAAAGATCCGTTTTGCTATTCAGAAGTTCACGGGCTCCATCAACCACATGGTGCGGCATAAACGGTTCACCGTCGTATTTGCGGATATGACTGTCTGCCTTAAAACCGGTCTCACTCCGTAAGAAACGGGCGAATTGACCCGTGTAGTTGCACTCAACGATAATTGAATACGCAGATTTCGCAAGCACTTCGTTGACAGCATCTTCGTCCATCGGATAGAGCCACTTGAAGTGGATATGGTTGGCGGCAATGCCTGCTTCGGTCAACATTTCTGCCGCTTCACTAATCACACCATGC
>RKRO01000327.1 GCA_007571355.1 Candidatus Poribacteria bacterium
ATGTTTACACTTTTCACGTTTGTAAGGGCTGGGTGACCCAGCCCCTACGAGTTACCGTGTGCACAAATAATTATAGGATTTACTATATTGGCTTTACTATATTTGGACACCCGGTGGTGACGTAGGGCTGGGTACCCTAACCCCTACTTTCGCACGGCTATTTTTCCGACCTTTTGTTTGCGGATGGTGTTGCCTTCGGCGTTGGTGAATTTGGCGGTGAATTTGTAGAGATAGACACCGTTCGCAAGCGGTTCGCCATCGGCATCATAGCCATCAAAATAGAATTCGTTGAAAGAGACGGAGGGGTCGAGCGTGTCAACGGTGAGAATAAGGCGCCCCGTGATCGTATAGATTTTCAAACTGACTTCGTCCGCCGCCTTGGTGAGATAGTATGCGAAGTAGGTGCCGCTTCCCGGTGCGAAGGGGTTCGGGAAATTCGCGATGTTCTTGATTTCAAACTCGCCCGCGACGGTCGCGGTCCGCGTCGTGTCCGATGTATTGCCATTTGCATCCTGTGCTTGTAACCGGATTCGGTATTCCCCGGGTTCTAAAACCGGACGATAGGTTATGAGGATGAGGTTGCTGTTCGTCGGCGATGCGGCGATCACATATTCGTTTTCCGGCACACGCTGCCCGTTCTGCGTGAGGATAATAGACTCCGGGCGTGAATCAACTCCGTTAGCGTCCTCTATACGTGCCGATATAGTCGGTGTATCGGAGATATAATCGCCATCAACGAAACCTTGATGTTCCATAGTGAGTTCCAACGCGGGGGGACTTGTATCGCCATGGGATAGCAATGCGAAGGTCCCTGGCAGTTTAACCGCCGCTGAAACCGTCTCTGTGTCTACAGTCTCGTTGCCGACCCATATCCAATTGCCGATCTCGTCGAGTCGATAGATATGTGGGTCTTCGCTTCCATCCCCACCCTTCAAGAAAGTAACTGTCGCCGTTAATTCGGTCTGTTCATGCAAATTGAGTTGATAGGCGAAAGCGGATGCCGACATCGCACCCACAATATCGGGTTGATTGGTGATGGTAAGCGGTTCTTCAATGTAGGTCAATACTGCGCTGGCGTGCAGTTCCCCAGATGGAACAGCGATTTTAAATCTACCGTCTTGACTCAGAAACGGTTGGTTAAGTGTCTCAGAAGTGAGAACGACACGGTCGGCAGTAAATTCCCGATCCCCGCTATTATTACGTTCCAGTTTCTCAATGATGCTTCCGTTTGGTAACTCAGGGGTTGGCATATCTACATAGACAGTGATAAAGTAGCTACCCAGCGATGGGTGCCAAGGCACACTTGCAACGCCCTGACTATCAGGGGGAATTTCTGGGATTATTTGAACCCCTTCAATAGGGGTGGCGTTCTGTAGTTCCGAGAGCGTCGGTCTTGAGAGCGGCGTTGTGGTGCCGTCCTCGGTTTCGGTCTCGACAGTTTTCTCGAAAAAGTGGACCGAGACATTTTGCGCCGGTTTGCTCCCGACATTTCGGATCTGGACTGAGAGTGAGAGCGGGGGTTCGGTGCTCCAAGTGATCGTTGGTTCCAAAAGCACGAGATCGACTTCAGGTTCAACGTATCCGACATCATAAGTGACGGTCTCCGTTCGCAATGTCCTCCCGCCTTCTACTTGTACCGCTAAGTAATAGTCGATGAGTTCAAATTCGGGGTATCCGGGGATAGGGTGTTCACTTCTATAGGTGTTACCATTGTGTGGAACGACAGGGATCTCGAAAAATTCAAAAGCGTCGAGACTCCAAAAGAGTGTCAGTTTTTCAATAGCACTTTCATTTACAACCTCTGTATAGAGATGGACAGGTTGATCGGGGGCAACAGGAAATGGGACAATACGGACGTTGTTAACATATAGCGAAAGGAAATTATAGGGGACATGTCCGATTGCCTCTTCGTCTGCGTTCCAGGCATAAGCCTGAATACTGGCGGTATCAAATTCGGTATCCGTCGGGATCTGTATTTGTGTTTTGAATTGTCCATTGACGACAGGTGTTGTCTCCCTTTTCGGTTCGGGTTGAATATCGTCGTCGGTTTCAGTTATCGGAACGACAATAATTTCGGCATCTCCGTTAAAACTGCGGTTTGGTAGCGTTCCTGAGACAGTCGCAGCGTTCTCCTGTCCGAAACCGGTTTCAGTAGAAGTCCCTCCGAAGTCTACTTCCAATTCCATCTGCTTGTTGGGTATTTTCAACCGCGCCGCTGGATCACCGAGGAGGCTGAAAACTTCAGCTAAATCAAGGAATCCGGGCGAATTGATGAGGAACTGGGTTTTGGCTTGTGCGAAGATAGCACCGATATGCTGGGTATGTCCTCTGAAAATAACGTCCAGCAGTTCAATGTTTAGGTGGTAATCTCCATCTAAGAGTCCGATGCTGGTTGCGCCGATGACGGCAATAGCCCCGCCGTTTGCTGATCGGAGGAGTTCTTCGGCGAGACTGTTTTTTGTTCCATCAAAGGCCGCGGTGTAGCAGGTCATACTCATGACCAAAGGGAGTTGTGAGATATTGGTGAGGTTCTGTTCGGGGTCTTCAAAGTCGAGCATCCGGCTGTCCGACCAGATACCACCACCGCCGTGCCCGATGTAATTAATAAGACTGGCACCGTTGTTGAAACCGTCAATCACCTGTCTGGCAATTGGTGTCGTAACACCAGCAGGAAGATACAGGTTGAGTTCTTCTCTATAGGGGGCAGAAATACGTTCCGTCTCATATCTGCTGGCAATTTGATATCGTGATATGAGTCCGTTAATCTGCGAATGGAAGATACGGTCGGACCCAGCGAGCATCAGCAGCCGCTTGTGCCATGGACCGACAGGTGAAGACGTTTCATGATTAATTGTGCGTTCAACGAATATCCGTGCATCGATGCGGTTATTCGCAGGCATTCTCCCAATTAGCATATCAGGGAAACTATCTTCGCCTCGGAATGTGACGAATTGGTGGTCGCTTGCACTCGATCCGTAACCGGGGATTTGCACGCGTACCGTCGGTATAAAATTGGGGTTATTTTTCATGTCGATATGTGTATCCCCGACGAGAAGTACGTATGTCGGTGCAGGGGGCTGCCAATTGTCGTAGGTATACGCCAAAAACCTACGGATGGCATAAGGATCGAGGATGCCGTGATTAAATTCATCGTAAATATTTTGGACATTAACGACTTTGGTACGCATCCCTTGTTCTCCACGAAAGGCTGCCAGTGGTTGAACATCGTCCATAAAATCGGAATGTGTGATAATGATATAATCTGCCCCGTTGTGTGTGCCTCGTAGATCGGAGGACTGATCGGTAGAAATTTTCGGTTTTCGGAATTTGTTTCGAGTCAATGCAATATATTGGACAGCAGGATCGTTTGCGTCCTTCGGACGAATTTGGGTAGATCGAAAAATAGCCCTATGGGTGCCGGGTAGGTCTTCGTCAATAAATGCTGACAGGCCGACGTAGCGGGTGCCATCGATGCCATATACTTCAATGTTCGGTGTCGAGAAGTTGCGTAACGTTACCCTGAAATTCGGATTTACAGCACCAGTTTCGTCTGGAAAGGGACTGATTGCAAAGGGTAGGACATCCGCCTCAGCCTGGAAATTGCGCCAATAGTCAACCTGAATCCAATTCAGCAATATAATATCAATCAGGACTTCTGGGCTTCCGGGATTCGCTATTTCCAAGATATTGCTGCCGTTTTCAAGGAAAGATTGTGAGAGTTGTGGATTCTGAAATTGATACTCGGTTTCACCGTGCCACTGAATTTCTTCGAATACAATTTTGTTGTTTAACCATATATCGCAGGCGTGTGCTGTATTGGATCTGCCGTGAAGGCTAACCCGTACAGTTGCTTGTCTGGCTGTGTCAGCGAGACCGGCGAGGTCAAGCCTAAATGATTTTGACTCGGGGGCAGTCAGTTGTGCCCAGAACCAGCTATCATTCGGGAGCGGTGGCAATTCAGATAACGAAAATGAACGGGTCTGTATCCCTTCGCCGAATTCTTCATATCTTTGGTTTTCTGAGAGGTTCACATCACGGAACCGCCTAAAAGTATTATCTTTCTCGAAATGGGCGCGTGTGAAGAAAAAACTGTGATCCTCGGTGAGACTCGTCTCTGGAAGTACTGTTTTTTTCACCATCCGACTTCCGAGTCCCGCGTTCCATGAGAGCCAATAGATATTCTCATCGGTGGAAGGATCGATATAACTATTTTCACCGTGATGGCGTTCACCGTAGAAAACGATCTCATCCGTCGGATCAAATGTCCTATCATCTTCACCGCGGACAAAGATCGGAATCTGTCTCCCTCTGTTTGTGAGTTTCAAAGTCTGTGGCATAATTGCTGCAATATCTGCACCGGCTGCAGCAAGTTCGGATGCTGTAATGCTATACATACCGGATTCGGTGACACTGATTTTATACCGTGGACTCGCCACCGGTGCACTCGGTGCTGAAGGGGTTCGTTCGATCGGTGAACGCCATTGATCGGCGTTTTGCGGATTAACGAGTAGGTCGTTGAATATCGCAGTATAGGCAGCAGATTCGGTGTGCAAACCGCTTCGGATTGCAGTGGGTGCCGCCGGCACGCTGCGCGAAACCGCTCCGGTGAAGCGCACCTCAACCACGATCTGGTGATAGAGCCGTACTTCTCGACGGACAGGATTATACTGGACAGGGTTGAACTGAAGGGGGAGGACACGGTTTTCTCGGATCCACCCGGACTTCCGAATCACAGCGAGGTTGGTTGGCGAGAATCGATTGACATCTCTCTGCGTTGTGCCTTGGCGTGCGGATGCATAAGCGACTTTTTTTACGGGGTGTGTCGTGAAACGTTTTTCGAGAACCCGCAGATCGAAATTCACATCCGCGGGAACTGCGATGAGTGCGGTCTGAATCGGGAGACGCGGCCTCATCGGGTCCGTTGTGAACCGACATCCCGGAAAAGAGATCGTCTGGCTTTCAAGCCTTCTTGTGTGTGTCTCTGTGGTACTATCCTCAATTTGAAAGTCGGATTCAGGGATCGTCAGTTGAATCGTTACGCCTTGCGCGGTCGCGCTGACCAATTCAGCCGCTCTTGCGGTGCCAGTGTTTGCTCTTCTGCTGGCGCGGGCGCGTGTGTCTCTTGATGTCATCGGTGCCGCGATTGCCGCGCCATTGACGGAATTCCAATTCAGAACGGGTAAGGAACCGGTTTCTAAAGAAAAGAAAAGCGTTAGGAATAGGAGCGATAACCGCAGGGACGCAGTGGTGTGCTTTTTTGAGGGATGCATTTGCATTAAAAGATTGACTCCGAAGTGCAATATGATTTTATAACGTGAGTTTGATAAATGTTGGACGTATGTAACGTCCGCTGTTAATTGAGGGCTCTCCTGCACAAACTATGAAGTTTGTGCTACTTTATAACGTGAGTTTGATAAATGTTGGACGTATGTAACGTCCGCTGTTAATTGATGTCCTATCCTGCACAAACTATGAAGTTTGTGCTACAATTCACGCTGTTGTGCTGCGAAAATAGGAGGTGCAACCC
Organism: Candidatus Poribacteria bacterium; assembly: GCA_007571355.1. Lineage (GTDB taxonomy): Bacteria > Poribacteria > WGA-4E > WGA-4E > WGA-3G > WGA-3G. Next base: position 5,528 of record RKRO01000327.1, read on the forward strand.
CTCCGAAAGGATTCATCAAACTGGCGTTTTTATAGTAAAATCGTAAAATATGTTTACACTTTTCACGTTTGTAAGGGCTGGGTGACCCAGACCCTACGAGTTACCGTGTGCACAAATAATTATAGG
>RKRO01000110.1 GCA_007571355.1 Candidatus Poribacteria bacterium
CTCAGACACAGTTCATTTCTCCTTTATGTAGGGACGAGGGAACCTCGCCCCTACAGTCGCGAGAGATGCAAGCCGAATATTATCTAATTCGTCGGCACTGAAAACACCGGCTTGATAGAGGTTCCGATATTCTTCGGAGACGCTTTGACCGAATATCATTAGATCGTCTGTGTTAATCGTCACTGGAACACCGTGGTCAAATAAGATGCGAATTGGATGTGAGGCGAGATCAGGTATACCACCCAACATCACATTGCTCGTTGGACAGACATTCAATTGAATTTGATTCTCGGAAAGCCACTGCATGATTTCAACCGATTCTGCAGCAGCAATACCGTGTTGGACTTCGTCCAAATCAAGGATTTCGACCGTTTGTCGGACCTCTTCGGCACCTCCAAACTCTCCCACATGCGCCTTCAGTTTCATCCCCACAGCGCGCGCGTTAGTATACAAAGACTGGACGGCTTCAGGCGCGCATGCTTCTTGATGGCTATATAGATCAATCGACTGAAATATGTCTAATTCTATTGCTTCATATGCCGATTTCATCCATTTTGGGTCGTTTGCACACTCCCGCGCAAAGCCAAGTTCTGGGCGCAAATCAATCTTCTCTCGATACTGTTCAACTAACGCTTCAATAAACGAACGAAGTTCGGTCCCCCCCCCTAAATAAAACTTAAGCAACCGGATGTCGAAACTCATTTCAAGTATAACAACACCATCTTGGATCGCATCATTTATCGCTGATGCCGCGATGAACTCAAAACCCTCGCGGTGGTCTAAGTGCGGTGCTAAGACCTCGCCTATGTACGCATGCATCCCCTCAAGTCCCTTCATTTTAAAAGGTGGTTTGATTAGAGGGTATCCGAGCCAATTCTCTGCTTTTTCTCGCCGTGTACTTAAGAAAGAATGGCAGTGAACGTCGGTTTTAGGTGCTGCGCTTATAGCAGTCAAGTTATCCGTTGAAAGAGCTTCAATGAAATCAATAGACATTATAAATCTACCTGCTCCAGCCACGGCATAGGGCGTGTACCTGCTACCTTAAAGCTGCGAGATGTCTCCTCTCTTTGTATGTTCTATGATACGCAGGTATTCACCGTAGAAGCGACCTCTCCATACCTCATGCTGATACTCATCTTCTCTGGATACCTTAATCCCATCATACTCAGCGACATAAGTAATCAGTGAAAGCATTTGAGAAGGGAAGAATTTCCGCAAAGTTCACAGGCATCGACCACTGTGGTGTGCCTTGCATAGAAACGCGATACTCTCAGGAGAAATGTTATGCCTTTCCAAGACATCAAGACTGAAGGCAATATCCTCAAGTGTGTTTGTTGACCTGTCCTGAACAAGTGTTACGGTTGATGGGATACCTCTTGTTATAAGTTCATCACGCATTATGTGTGCTATAGGTTTACCTGTTTCGGAATAGAGTCGTCCACTCAAACCGGTGACCAGTACTTTTGGAAAATAGGCTTTCTGACAGTTGCGCGCCGTAGATTTCAAAATTTCATTATCAATAGAAGAGGTGCCGAAGATGAAAAGGAGATCGGCGGGCTGGAACTTGGGCGCAACGAATACAGTTTGTGTGATGTGCTTAATCTCCTCTGGTGACAAATCTTCTACCGCAGCTTCCCTTGGAATGGAACGATTTTTGAGGTAACCCTCATAGGTGTGAGCGGACTGCGTCATTATTTTTTTTTATAATCATAATGCGAGTTGCTGCTTGTTTAGAGACATAGCACCCCTATGGGGTGAAGAAAGGGTTCGAAAAACGGTGTTACCCTGTCCAAGATCCGTTGGTCGCAATTTGGGTAATCATACTATTCAGGTAATCTTTCCATCTGAAAGTATATAGAGTTTTCACCGACGATTGTGAATCCCAGCCGCTGATAAAGGGCGATACCGCGGGTATTAACCTTTAGTACCTTAAGTGTTACAGATTTTTGCTCAAGGCTGGCATCATCAATAAGACGTGTTAAACACACAGAACCGATACCTCTTCCTTGGTACGCAGGAAGGATGAAGATTTGATTAACGTTGAGTGCCTCTGGGGTCTCAGACGTTACTAAAAAACCGACATCACTCCCATGAAACTGGATAATAATATAAGAATCGTGTGAAGCAAACTCCGTATTATGTCGTTCTTGTTGATCCGCATCGTCCCACCCCCAGACTTGTTCTATATATTCCCGGAACGCTGCTTCCTTTACGGCAAAAACGAATGCACTGTCGCTTGCGTTTGCCTTGCGAAAACTTAACGCCTGCATAATTAGAATTCCTTTCCAAGCAGTAGATGCCCTACATCTCTTTCTTAGCGACAACGGCAAAACTCACATTATAAGCCATTTGATGCGTCCAACTCCCCGGTGTAGCTTCAATGTCTGGTTGGGTCCAAGGACGCTCCTCAACATGTTCAATCCGAAATCCGTTCTCCAAGAGTCCATTGAATATATCATCCAAATAGTGTCGAAAGTCGAATGCGCCATCTGAATATCTATAAACCCGCTCGGAATACGGTTCCGTGACACGATAGTATTCACCATCCCATTCCAAGGAATGATTGGCAGGGTTGCCAAAGTCTACACGATACCAACCTCCCGGACGGATGATTCTTGACACGCCTTCATAGATTTCGTGAACCGACGGCACCCAACTCATAGAAGGCCCCTGATAGATGAAATCAAACGATGCGTCCTCAATTGCGGACAGATCCCGCATGTTAAGGTGAAGCGTTTTTACCGGATAACTGTAGTGTTTTGCGGCGGTAATATCTCCATCAAGCTGCCCTTGCGTGAAATCGATGACGGTCACATTGGCATCAAGCAGACCAAATACCGCCGACTGCTGTCCACCACCTGCCGCGAGACACAACACGTCCTTGTCAGCAACATCTCTGAGCAAATACGCTGGATAAATTTGGTAGAGTTCGTAAGAAATCGGGTCAAGCCGGCCCTCAGCATATTTCAGAATATCATCTCTATCCAGATCGAGCCAGGGAACGGTAAAGCCTCCCTTTTTTAGGACTTCGGCTTCCCAGCGCGCTCGATTGGCAATCGTAATTTCGTCGTTCATACCATCACACTCTTTATCCACGTCTCATCAATTTCGAGACCGAAACCGGGGGCATCCGACGGGGCGACGTAGCCGTCTTTGATGACGGAGGTGCCGGGCAATTTGACCATCTCTTCGAGAGGAACCCCAGGGGCGGAAACACCTTCAGAACGTTCACCCCACGTAATCGCAGGCATCGCAAATGCGAGATGTTGACCGTAAGGGTAATTCATTCCAGCGTGTGTAATTACAGAGATACCGTTTGCTTCAGCGATGTGGCAGATTTTGGCTGCAGCAGTAATCCCACCACACCACAAGACATCAGGCTGGAAGATGTCAACGAGTCGTCGTCCGGCGGCAGCTGCAAAAACGGTTGGCAGATACCAATGTTCTCCAGTCGCAAGTGTTTGCCAAGGGAGGCGTTGACGCACTGTTTCATAGCCGACAAAATCATCGGCGGGAATGTAGTCCTCCATCCATTTCAGGCCGTAAGGTTTCATGGTCTCACAGACGCGCACGGTATGTTCAACATCAAAACCTGTCCAAGCATCTAACATCAAATCAACCTTATCGCCGATGACTTCTCGTGTGCTTGCGACCAACTCTTCGAGTTTTCGTAAACCTTCCAACCCGTGTTCGGGCCCCCATGGTGTGAAAAGTTTGGTGGCTTTGAACCCGAGTTCCATATACCACTCCTGATCGAAACCGGAGGCGTAGCAGAAAATCTTTTCTTTTTGAGGTCCGCCGAGCAGCTCGTAGACAGGTCTCTTCAGGATTTTGCCTTTGAGATCCCACAAAGCGCAATCAACTGCGCTGATGGCGTAACTTGTCAAGCCGGTCGCCCCAAAGGCGGTTGACAACCGCACCATCATATCCCACAATTTTTCAGTCGCCATACAATTTTCGCCAACGAGGCGCGGGGCAAAGTGGTCGTTGATGATCCGGGCCACGGGCCCACTGTAAAGCGAGATACCGAATCCCCACGTGCCATCTTCTGCTGTTACAATGCATGCAGGGCGTTTCCAATCTGAACTGGAGATATGTTTCTCTTTTCTGTCGGGCGCGGGGTAGCGAGAGTCTGGGCGATTCATCGGAAATGTTCCGGCTCGACTCGGTGTACGCGGCGTTGTCGTCGGTTTTGGGTTCAGTTCAATTTCTACGGCGCGAACTTCTTTTATTTTCACAGAATCTCCTTTTATTTTCACAGTAATGCTTAACCATTAGAATCCTTTTCATCCTATGATGGATGTAGCTTAGACCAGTTTTCAATTGTGAGTCCCTGTACCCGGGAAAAGTGAGCATCACAAGTCACAAGGGTATAGTTTTCCGCTGCTGCTGTAGCAGCAATCCATAAATCGGCTTCGGGAATTATATCTCCCCTGCGCCTAAGTCTGGCTTTGATTTGGACATAAGACAAGGAAACCTCTTGTGTCACAGGTTCCAAAATCATATTGGAAAATAACCCTGCAGCTTCGTGTTCATATTCGCTACGCCGTTGACCTTTCGGCATAATCTCAATTCCAAACCAAACTTCGCCGTAGGAAATCAAAGATACAGCTACTATGTCCGTTTCTTGAAGCGCATTGATACGAGCAATTGTGTTCGATTCACGGACTAAAATGTCACTAATCGTTGTTATCTCTAGAAGTACTCTCATGTTCATCTCCAAGAAGTTCTGGTGGAATGACTTGCCCTTCTCTCGACAATTGAATAATCTGACGTAACAATATCACGTCTGTGTCCGTGAATACTTTCGGCCGCTTTACAAAAGTTTGGAGATTCTTTACCTTGTTTTTCACATTGGCAGTTGAAGTTTCAGTGTTTTGAACGAGTTCTTCGATAATCGCCGAAACGGTCGTATTGCGCTGTTTGGCTTGCACGGACAGCCATTCATAATCTGCAGGGCTTAATTGGACATGGACCGTTTTCATCTCTAATCTCCTTTCGGCAGTATAGGGCATTTACTTTTAACTGAGTGTCGGTTTTCACTTAGGTTGGGTTGAAGCGTGTGACACGAAGGTCATTGACCCTTACCTTGGGTTCAAAAATACCAGCAAGGATGCGTTAGCAGTAAAACCCAATAAAGGGACGGAAATTGATCACCCTCGATCCAACCTATCAACATGAGGGGTGTCGTTTTTTCTTGCACAAAACCGTTTTTTACTGTATGATAAGGGCTTGTGAAGGTGATGTTACCTTTTCAGATTGTGTATATTTTTAAAGTATAGCATCTTTTACTGTTTTTCTCTATCAAAAACAGCGTTGCTAATTCCGGCTACTGAACAGAGTTGATAGTTTAAAAATTGGAAAAAGTACCTTTTCGGCAGTATGCTGCACTCCTTTCACAATACCTGAAACCGCAGTGGATACGTGTGACACTGCTCGCCATCTTTATGTTCAGTGGGATAGGTCTCACCCTGATCAATCCACAATTCCTCCGCTATTTCATTGACACAGCAAAGGCTGGCGGCGAAACGCGAAACTTGATTATCGCTGGCGGCGCGTTCTTTGTCGTCGGATTCCTGGGTCAATTGCTGATGTTAGTCAACACCTATTTAGGACAAGACATCGGCTGGCGGGCAACAAACTGGATGCGCGGTGATCTTGCACACCACTGTCTACAACTCGACATGTCCTTTCACCATGAGAATACCCCCGGCGAGATGGTTGAGCGCGTTGATGGCGATACGGCAGCACTCTCAAACTTTTTTTCGCAGTTCATCGTTCAGGTAGCAGGGAGTTTGTTGCTGCTCGGCGGTATCCTGATCGTGATCACCTTCGAAGACTGGCGCATCGGCATTGCCTTGACAGGTTTCGTGGCGATCTCTATCTTCGTTTACAATCTGACGCGGAACATCGCTGTTCCTGTCTACACGGCTGAACGTGAAGGCTATTCCAGCCTGTTCGGGTTTCTTGAAGAACGGTTAACAGGTATTGAAGATCTCCGCACAAACGGCGGGATCAACTATACGATGGATCGGTTCTACGATGTGAATCGGGATGTCTACGGTCGGGCTGTAAAAGCACATGTGATGGGAGAAGTACTTCAGACAATCAGCGGTGTGCTTTTTGCATTGGGGATTGCGTTGACGATGGGAATGGGTATCTATCTGTTTCAGATAGGGGCGTTCACGATCGGGACTGTTTACCTCGTTATTCATTACACGATGATGCTTCGAGGTCCGTTAATCATGATTAGCCGGCAGATTAACGAACTGCAACGGGCAACTGCAGGGTTTAAACGGATTGAAGAACTCTACCGCATCACCCCAAGTATTGCAGATGGAACAGAGACACTTCCAACATCAGATGCACTTGGTATTGAATTCGATCATGTCACATTCAGGTACACCGAAGACGAATTGGTGCTGGAAAATGTTTCATTTCAATTACAGGCAGGAAAATCACTCGGATTATTGGGACGAACAGGGAGTGGTAAAACAACAATTACCCGTCTTCTATTTCGGTTGTATGAAATTAACAACGGACAGATTCGTGTCGGTGGTAAGCCCATTGAGACGATTCGGTTAGACGATTTACGGAACCGGATCGGTATGGTTACACAGGATGTACAACTCTTCAATGCAACAGTGCGTGAGAATTTAACGCTTTTTGATACAGAAATCACCGATAAACGGATTCTGTCGGTGATTGAGGAGCTGGGGCTATTAGAGTGGTATCAATCCCTTCCCAATGGACTTGACACACTGCTTGAAGGCACTGGCATGTCCGCGGGGGAGGCGCAGATGCTGGCATTTGCGAGGGTTTTCCTCAAAGATCCGAAGATTGTTATTCTCGATGAACCGTCTTCAAGACTCGACCCGGCGACAGAGCAACGAATTGAGAGCGCAGTCCAACGGTTATTGAAGGGACGTACCAGTATCATCATTGCACATAGACTTGGTACAGTTCAACAGGTAGATGAAATTATGGTTCTCGCCGACGGTGAGATTCGGGAACACGGCGAACGACATCGGCTTGTCCAAGACCCCGATTCGGTCTTCTCACAATTGCTAAGAACGGGATTAGAGGAGATGACGCAGTGACAACAGGCCAAGCCTCAATTCGCCTTATCCGTTACCGTCCGCTCCTTTTCCTCGGGACGATCTTTTTTCGAGGATTAGACGACCTCATGCCGTTCTTCGATGGACTGATTAGGAAGGCATTTTTTGATACACTTGCGCCTGCCACTGGCGGATCGGGTGCAGGATTCAATCCTTGGACGTTCGTTGTGCTCTTCATTGTCGCTCATCTGAGCGATCGCGGCGTACTCATATCGTCAGCGTTCGTATGGGCGCGCTGGCGTTACGCTATTTCAACGGTTCTCCGCAAAAACCTGATGACAGCCATTATGAACATGTCGGCACCGCAAAACGTGTCAACTGTCTCTGGCGAGGTAACGAATCGGTTGCGGGACGATGTGCAAGCGATTCTGAGTTATCTGGAACAGTATATTCACCTGTGGGGGAATCTTATCTTCGCGATCCTAGCGATCACTTGGATGGCTCAGATCAATGTAGCAGTGACAGTGATAACAGTTATCCCGTCTATTCTGATTATTACAGTTGTCAACGTACTCAGGCGATTCATTCAGAGGTATCGCACAGCGCAGCGTATCACCACGGAACAGTCAACGAATTTCATCAACGAACTGTTCCAGTCTATCTTGGCAGTGAAGGTTGCGCGAACGGAGTCGAATGTGATTGCCCATTTTCAGAAACTCAACGATGCCCGCCGCAAGGCAACTGTGGTGGATAATTTGTTTGATCAAGTCTTGCGATCCATAAGTTTCAATATCAATACGCTCGCCACGGGTGTGATTCTGATTCTGATCGCAGAGCAGATGAAAGCGGAGGTCTTCACAGTCGGTGACTTCGCGCTGTTCACTACGTATATCGGTGAAGTTGCGAGAAGTGGTTCGCTTGTCGGGAGTATCATGGCACAACATAAACGGGCAGAGGTTTCGTTCTTACGGATGGAACAGACCGTTGATGAGATGTCGAGAGAAAACTTGGTCGAACACGCCCCGATCTATCTGAAAGAGAACCAACCTCCGCTCGTTACCCCGCAACGGACAGCGGAAGATCGGTTGAATGAACTCACGGTTTCTGGACTCACCTACCACCACGACGGGGGCGCAGCTGGAATTGCTGACGTTGATTTGAAAATCTCAGCAGGGTCGTTCACTGTTGTTACTGGACAGATCGGTTCAGGCAAAACAACGTTGGTGCAAGCACTCTTGGGGGTCCTGCCGAAACAGGCGGGAGAAATTCGCTGGAACGGCGAAATCGTTGAGGATCCGAAGTCGTTCTTCGTTCCGCCGCGTTGTGCTTACACACCGCAAACGCCGAAACTTTTCAGTGAAAAACTGAGTGCCAACATTCTCATGGGCTTGCCGTGGAATTGGGAGGCCCTCAATCGGGCGATTCGGCTCGGTGTTATGGAGAGGGATTTACCGACGCTTGAAGACGGGCTTGAAACCGTTGTTGGACCGCGCGGTGTCAAGTTGTCAGGCGGGCAGATGCAACGCACTGCAGCGGCACGAATGTTTATCCGAGACTCTGAATTACTTGTTTTTGATGATCTGTCGTCTGGTCTTGACGTGGAGACGGAACAGATTTTGTGGCAACGTCTCTTTGAGACAAGACAGGCAACTTGTCTCGTCGTTTCTCACCGGCGCCCTGCACTCCGTCGGGCGGATCAGATCGTTGTTCTAAAAGACGGCCGCGTTGCGGCAGTCGGGACACTGGATGCGCTGCTCGCTGCCTCCGAGGAGATGCGAAAATTATGGGCAGGTGACTGATAACATATCTACACATGCTTCCAATCCCTGGATTTGATAATCACTTTGCAATGTCGGGCAAATGGCTGTTAGAAACTGTTGGTAACCGGGGCGCAAACTGTCTATTTTGTGCCCATCCCAACACAAACTAACAGTTTACGCTACACATTATGTTTCATTTCAATGAGATGTGCACCTTCTAACCCTGAACGGACATCTTCATCATAACTCGTTACAACGACTTGATATTCCTCAGCGAGTTGACGAATGAAGTCCACCATTAGGGTTTTCCGTTCGCCATCTAAATGGAGCGTTGGATCGTCTAATACGAAGAATCCTGGATTTCCCAAGACTCTGGCGAGGGCGACTTTGAAGCAGAGGTAGAGGAACATCTTCTCGCTACCGCTGAGCAGCATCAGGCTCCGATCTGCACCGTCTATGCTCAGGGAAGGGAGGAGATGTTCTCGTTGTAGGTCAACACGGGTTTCCCCAAAAAGTTGCATCTTGTCGATCCAGTGATGCAATTCGTCTTCAGCGGGTTTGAGAATCTGCTGTTGGAGGGCTTCAATAGTTTTATCGATCCCTGAGCATGCGAGTTCTAGACTCAGGAGCGTCTTTTCGATTTTAGTAGCGTCCCTATTTGTCTGTTGGAGCGCGCCAAGCCTATCTAAACGGATGGCTTCTGCCTGCTTGAGTTTGTCGAGTTTTCTGCGTTCGTTATCAATTTGGGTTTTTAATTGCTGTTTGTCAACAACTGTGAGGGTATCAGAAAAGTTTTGTGCGCTCTGCTGGGTGCCTGCTTCGCTTAATCGCGATGAAAGGGCATCAAGCTCAGTCTTAATTCTGTCAACGTCCTGGGTACGCTGTTTGTGTTGCGTTAAACGTGCTTGTAGCGTTTGGAGCCGTTGTTCAAGTTCACGGCGGCTTTCTAAATTCTGAGTCTCTGTTTCTAACGATTGCCTGTGAGTTTCTAATTCCGCACCGCGCTGTGATTTCTCTTCTGCTTTCTCGTCAACGATTCGTTGTATAACCTCTCGTTCTACTGTCTGGTAACAGGTTGGACAATGCTGTTCGCCACTCTTAAGCAGCGTGCGAAGGGTATTGCAGGCAATTGTCAATGTTTCAATTTCGGATTCAAGCCGTCCGATCTGTTGTATCAAATTCTCGCGTTTCGTTTCCAATCCGGAGGTATCTTGAATCGCTTTCTCAATTGTCGCGATCATCTGTCGCAGATGATCGACATCGTTAAAACCGCTCAGGACTTTATTCTGCTGATGCGTGAGTGTGTCCAACTGTTTTTGGAGCCGGTTTTGATGTTGGACCCATTCAGCAATGAGTGCCGAATCACTTGTTTCAACACCGTAGGCGGCTTCCAAGTCTTTTAGTTTCGCTTCAATCTGTGCGATCTCGGCTTTGTTAACATTCCGCGCGTTATAACGTAAACTGTTCTGATGCGCACGGATTCTGCCCTGTTCACGTTTGGCAATCCGACGCGTGTCGATGAACTGCTGTCGTACCCCTATCAATCTGTCTATACCGAGAAGCGTATGGAGAATGTCGCGTCGCGTCGCGGACTGCCGGGCGAGAAATTCAAAAATCTCACCTTCTCGGAGGAATGTCGTGAGGGCAAGCTGCTCGTGCATAATTCCAAACTGTTCTTGTAACATCGTCTCTGTTGTCCGGATACGCGTATCATCGAAAAGCACTTGCCATGCTTCGTTTTTTTCAGAACGGAGTTGTACCCGTTTTCCCGTCGCCCGGTATAGCAAATAACGTTCGCCATTCGCCATGAATTGGAGTCCAGCCGTTCCGCTATAGGCTTTCGGATTTTTCATGGCTGAGGCATCCACGCGTGGCACGATCGGTTTCCCTGTTAGCGTAAAAAAAATGGCGTTGACAAGCGTACTTTTCCCGCTGAAATTGGGACCGAAAATAAGGTTGATACCCTCATGAAGGTCAAAATCCTGTTGTTGGAAACAACCGAAAGTCCTAAGACGTATCCGTTCTAACAACATATCAGGCATCCTTTTTCTCGTGAATGAGGTCGTAAAGCATCTGGGTTCTGACCTTTTCACGTCCGTTCTTTAATGTGAAGTCAAACGCGCGGACAATCGCTTCAAGTTCAGTGGGACCTAAGCTTTTATACTTCTCGTTCCGCTGAATAAGTGCTTCAATCTCTCTTTTATAGATGTTTCGTGTTTCGTTTTCAAGGGAGATATCCATAGTTGTGTCTCTCCGTTCAAATTTTGGTTTTAATTTTCATTAAGCGTTCGCAGGCTTCAGTGAGGATGTCCTCCGCCATGCTAAACATAAACCTGAACTTTGTTTTACCGAGATGTGAATGGCTGTAGAAACTCGAACCGGGGACACCGCCGACACCGATTTCCTTAACAAGCCAATGTGCGAACGCTGTATCGTCAGGAAATCCGAAATTGGTGATGTCCGTCATAATGTAATACGCACCGTCTGGCTGACGGCAACGGAACCCGGCTTTTGTAAGCGTATTCACGAGGAACTTGCGGTTCTTATCGTACTTTGCTACCAATGCTTTATGGTAACTCATCGGTAAATTGAGGGCGACAACGCCGGCATGTTGCAGCGGATGCGGGGCACCAACGGTGAGGAAGTCGTGCATTTTACGGATAGCATTGGTTAAGATGGTGGGTGCAATGACATAACCTAACCGCCAGCCCGTCATCGAATACGCTTTGCTCAATCCAGAGACGGTGATCGTCCGATCCCGCATCTGTGGTAACGAGCCGATGCTGATATGTGGTTTTTCGTCGTAGATCATGTGCTCGTAGATTTCATCGGTAATAGCGAGACAGTCATATTCACAGCAGAGATCAGCAATTTCTTGAAGTTCGTCGCGCGTAAAAACCTTACCGAGCGGATTATTCGGGGTGTTTATGATAATCGCCTTTGTGTTAACAGAAAATGCGTCTCGGAGTTCCGTAGAATCGTAAGTAAAACGGATCGTACCGTCGGAGGCTTGAGTCTCTTGCAGTGCGACATAGACGGGGTCTGCACCAGAGATAATCGTATCCGGTCCATAATTTTCATAAAACGGCTCAAAGATAATAATCTCGTCGCCGGGGTTGATGATCGCTAGGAGTGCGGAGAGCATCCCTTCTGTTGAACCACAGGTGACTGTGACGTTTCTGTCTGGATCTGTAGGGATCCTGTTAAACGTTGCCATTTTCTGCGCGATTGCCTCACGGAACGGCGGTGCCCCCCACGTGATGCTATACTGATTATATCCTTCTTGGATTGCCGCAATCGCAGCAGCTTTAACTTCGGGGGGCGGCTGGTACGCCGGTGTACCTTGCGATAGGTTAATCGCATTGTGGCGCAAACAGAGCTGCGTCATACCACGGATGACGGATTCGCTAAAACGTGTGGATTTGTCTGAGAGTTTAGATTGAACAGTAATTTTAGGTATCCTTTTTGATGTCATTAGACAAACAAGCGCGCTACAGTCCGGTTTTATAACTCAAAATGATACCGTCATCCAACGGAATATCGACGGAATGTAGTTGTGGTGTGTTAAAGACGAATTCGACATAGTCCAGCATTTCGTCACGCATAGTAACGGTATCATCAGCGACGATTAAACCGCCCGGACAGATATTCGGCAACGCCAATTCCAGGTAGCGTCGGTATTCGTTTTTCTCTGCGTCAAGGAACACCAAGTCAAAGGTTGTATCACATTTCGGGATTTCGTCGAGTGCGTTTCCGATGCGAACATCAACAATGTCGTCGAGTCCAACTTCCTGAAGATATGCCTCTGCTTCAGCTGCGCGAGTTCGATCGAACTCCAGCGTGATAAGTCTACCGCCTGTCTCCTTCAAGGCTGCGGCGATCCAGATTGCAGAATATCCATTGCTCGTTCCGATTTCAAGTACATTTTGTGCGCGAATGGAGCGGATTAGAATAGAGAGAAACTGCCCGTTCTCCGGTGCGATGTTGGTATACTCTCTTGCAGTTTTCTCGAGTCGTTTTAAAACGGATTCGTATTGTTGCATAGCATCAAGTGTTCTGGTGGTTTTAACGGGACTTATGCAAATCCCTTAGAAATAGTATAATCATGTATAATGCTATCACAAATTAGAGGCGTTGTCAAGGGGTTTGCACTGTGTCGCAATTTCCAGTAACTGTAGGGGCGAGGTATCCTCGCCCAATACCAAGCAAACAGCGTCACAGAAACTACGTAAACCTATTGAAATAGCTGCCAACTCCTGCCCGGTAGATCCGTACGAAACATCTCTATATTTCCACGGTCTGCCATCGTCACATAGCAAGTGCGTCCATCTGTCCCACCGAAAGCGATGTTTGAGCAGAGCTTGCCTGTTAATTGGACTTCCAATAGGACTTCGCCTTGGGGTGAAAGTTTCGCGACGGTGCCTTTGCCGTGCCGAGTGATATAGAGATTGCCTTCAATATCGCACCGCATCCCGTCCATATTGAAATCAGGAAATTGGATAAGCAACCGCTTGTTACTAATCTCTCCTTCGGGTGAGAGATCGTAAGCCCAAACGTTGCGTTGTGCGGATTCGTTGACATACAACACCTTTTCATCAGGACTTACCTCAATCCCATTTGTCGTGCCCATATCCGACTCCAATAACGTCACCTTTCCATCCGTATCCACGCGCCAAATTTGTCCGGTTGAGGCACCCCAATTCGGGTCACTGGCGTAGAGGATATCGTTCGCACCGATAGCGAGATCGTTGGGCTGATTCATTGTCGGTTCGTGTGCGTGGACGCTAATTTCCCGCGTCTCCATATCTACCTTGAGGACATTGTGATTGGTGTAGTCTGCGATGAACATGAATCCTTCGCTGTTGAAACGGATACCGTTGCCGATACTACCGGGCGGTAGTTCGACGAATACGCTTTCAACCCCGTCAGGCGTTACCTTACCGATGGTGTGTTGTCTTTCATAGTTGACGGCATAGAGGTTGCCTTCGGCATCGCAGGCGGGTCCTTCAATTCCGGATGTCCATCCGTTGACAGGTGTAAATTCTTGACTGACAAAAAGTTCTTCGTTCATTTTCCACTCCTTGACTTTAGTTTACGGTGCAGAGCACAAAAACACCGGTATAGGCGTGTGCGAAGTTCCGTCCGCCGATAGGTGCGAATTCTGAGTTCCCGAAGAACCCAATAACAGGCAATCCAGGGAACTGTTCTTGGATAACACTGATGTCGTGATTTGCGGCACCGTAGAGTCCCTTGCCACGCCCCAAACAGTTAAAATAGAGTCCAAAATCGGGAGGATGCTGGGTTTTCTCAGCTAATCGCGCAATAATCGTTCGGATTTCCTCCGCGGCGGCAAGCGGATTCCGAAGGTGAAACTGTACGAACTGCCCATCTTTCACCTCTTCAGAGATCGCGATCGCGGCATGCTCCTCATTAATACCGACGAGATTACGGATAAGAAAATCGCCACGTGTTGGGTTCCTGTTCGCATCATCCATAACGATCCCGATAAAAACTGTGCCGCCAGATCGACGGATGTCATCTTGTGTGAGAAGTTGCAAAACGTTCTTAAAATTCTCCAGTGCCGGTTCACCGTCCAATTCAAAAATAACCCGACCATCAACTTTTGTAACTTCACGCGGTTTTCCTATCGGTTGACACCCTTGCGCCACACCGATCTCCGTTGTAAAGGTTCCCGTTAGCAGAAGTCCTGTAACACCGCCCTCCGTTGCTTGTGCTCCCTTCCAGTGGTACATCTGTGCGCTGGTCGCGTCCCCGGAAACGGAGGCACCGACAACTGGAAGCGTCGTGCCGTCGATGCCGATCTGATTGACAAGCTCGGCAGGATTCACAGCGCGAATGTCTGGAAAAATCATGAGTAGCGAATTCTCTTGCAGTTGAGATTGAACGCTCTGGTGTATCTGTGCTCCTATCTCAAATTCTGTGCCTTGTACACTAAACGACACTGCAGAAATTTGCTCGCTCCGGAGTACCATTACGGCGAGTGTCGGCACCTCTTCAAACTCACCGACTGAAGTCAAGACGCTCATGCCGCTACATCCGATGAGTTCATCACAACTTGAGTAGGCGTGAACTCCTTGATATAACTGATCATATTCTGTTTGATAGTTAATAGTTGCGAATACGATAGCGATGTCTGCTTTAGCAATACCGGCGTTTCCCATCGCCATACGTGTTGCTGCTGCTGCGCCAGCAGTGGAGAGGTTATGTGAATGTCCTACACCTACATGAATCATTTTTCTCTCCCGTTCTTTACGTTTACCTAAATTGCGTAAATCTATGACTTAGAGAATATCACAAACCTTAGAATAGGTCAACTTATTTGCGGGTCAGGGCATTTATGAAATAAAAAAGCGTTGGGTTTCACTCGGACTTTGGGAATTTCAGGAGTTCCAATGAACCTAAAGTTGATTATCTGTCTGTGATCTTTCGCTGTCAGCCGTTCAATCGAACCTACAAGCGAAACCAATAATCCATGTCTGTAGAGATTTTCTGTATAAAATTCTCGATTTATGATATGCTATTCAGCATTGAAAGGATTCTACTATTTCAGGGAACTTGGAGGAAGTTGCATGAATACACCGTCAGAAAGAAAATGGGATGGATCCATTGTCCGCTATCCTGATCCGGCGATTGAGGTTCTGGACCCCCGTTTTGGAAAATATAAAATTGGTAACGCAGTCGTTGAACGGTTGTGGACAGGGACGCGTTGGTCGGAGGGCCCCGTCTGGTTCGGCGATGGCGGCTATCTGATCTGGAGCGATATTCCAAACAATCGGATTCTAAAATGGGAGGAATCCAGTGGACAGGTAAGTGTCTATCGAAAACCGTCAAACTACAGTAATGGACACACCCGCGACAGACAAGGACGGCTCATCAGTTGTGAACACGGCACCCGCCGAGTCACACGAACGGAGTATGACGGGACAATTACCGTGCTGCTGGGAACTTTTGATGGCAAACCGCTCAATGCACCGAACGACGTTGCCGTCCACCCGGATGGACATATCTGGTTCACCGATCCTGGGTACGGTATTATGCTCAACTACGAAGGACATATCGCTGATTTTGAACTGCCGACCTGCGTTTATCGACTCAATCCAGATACCGGTGAGGCGACCGTTGCAACGGATGAACTCGAAAAACCGAACGGTATCTGTTTCTCTCCTGACTATGATAAACTCTATATTGTAGATACAGGTGTTACGCATACCGAGGGAACACCGCGGTATATCTATATCTATGATGTCATAGATGGTGAACGCCTCGGCAAACAAGAGGTATTCTGCGATATGGCACCTGGTATCGCTGATGGAATCCGATGCGATGTTGACGGGAATTTATGGGCAAGTGCCGGATGGATCGGGGATGGGTACGACGGTGTACACATCTTCGCACCAGATGGAACACGCATCGGACAGATACATCTGCCTGAAATTTGTGCAAACCTCTGCTTTGGTGGTAAAAAACGGAATAGGTTGTTTATGGCAGGCAGTCAATCCCTTTACGCCGTATATGTAGAAGCACAAGGGGTGCCCCTGTTTTAATTTATTTCTGGAACCGTAAAACTGATGAGCACGTTAGAACACATCAATTGCCCAATTTGTGACCAAGACGACGCGGAACTACTTTTTGATAAAGATTCCTTGCCAGTAGTTATTTGCAAACAGTGTCGATTGCGGTATGTGAATCCGAGGGTCAACCGTCAGACGCTTGAGACGGCGTACACCGAGACTTACTACCCCCCGGATAAAGTAGAACGTATCCACACAGGAAGTATGGAATGGCTGCAGATGACGGAGCGACTTACTGAATTGGAGAAGCATCACCCGGGCAAAGGACGGCTGCTGGATGTCGGATGCGGTATCGGCACATTTCTTCATCTGGCGAGCGAGCAGGGGTGGCAATCACACGGTATTGACCCATCAAAAAGTGGGAGTGCTTTTGCACAAGAAAAGTATAAACTCAATGTGCAGTGTGGTTATATCTTCGATGCAGACTTTCCATCAGCATATTTCGACACGATTACGCTTTACCACGTGTTAGAACATATTTCAGAATTAAATCCGTTTCTCAGCGAGTTGCGTCGTGTTTTGAAACCTAAAACAGGAACCTTAGTCATTGAAGTACCGAACGGCGAGAGTCTACAGAGTCGTAGGCAGAAGGCGGATTGGCCGTACGTCCATCCGCATGACCATCTCTATTATTTCTCTGCACACTCTTTGCCGAAGTTATTGCAGAAACATGGCTTTCGGGACATCACAATGGGTAAGCCGAAACGTGTGAGTACGACGACAGATATCCGTTTTATGCTCCGGCAAGCAGCCACCGCTATGCTGGTTAAGGTTCACTTAGGCACTGTGATTCGGGTATATGCAAGCTGAGTATCCATTACGCTCCCGGTTCTTGATAAGAGAACGTTTGGATGACATCGTTCATAAGGAGCCGCTGTGCTATCTTTTCAACCACCTCAGCCTCTAGATCACCAGCCAGCCAGTACTTATGTCCGGTGCGGACGGTCGTTACACCCGTGATTCCTAAATCTTGGATGCCTTTGACTGCACTATCGCCAACCGCATCTGTAACACCGGGCTTAAATTGGACTTCCAACGTCCAATCTTTTGAACTGTTATTTTGGTAAGCAAAAGTGTAGGTTTGTGTGATGGGATCTGCAAGGAGTTCCGAACCGATCCTATCAATGATTTGCGCATTAAATGTGCCTTCAATCCAATAGATAGTGGCAGTGCGGACAGCATTGACACCGCTGATACCGAGATCGGCAATGTCCTCAAGAATTCCATCTCCAACAGTGTCACGGATTTCAGGCTTATAGTAGACTTCAACTTTCCAGTGTTTCATAAGGTTGTTTCGGAGTCGTTGCCTCTATGAGCGAGGCAATGTTCTTTCAGTATAACTTTAAATTTTTGATCGGAAGACGAAAACATGTCAAAACAGATGAATATATTGGTATTCGGTGCGCATCCGGATGACTGTGATATCAAAGCAGGTGGTGTTGCTGCGCTGTATGTGCAACAGGGGCACCGTGTTAAGTTTGTCTCCGTTACGAACGGTGACGCGGGACACCACGAAATGGGGGGTGATCCCCTGGCGCAGCGACGTTATGCAGAAGCGCAAGCCGCTGCCGAGATTATTGGTATTGAATATGACTTATTGGATAATCATGATGGCGAACTCATGCCGACGTTAGAGAATCGCTACAAGATTATCCGTACGATTCGCGAGTTCCAGCCAGACTTAATCATGACGCACCGTCCGAACGATTATCATCCGGATCATCGGTACACGTCAACGCTGGTTCAGGATGCTGCGTATATGGTGACTGTCCCAAACATCTGCGCACTCACGCCACACCTTGAGAAGAATCCTGCTATCGTCTACTTGAGTGACGGTTTCATGAAACCGTATCCTTTCACGCCGGATGTTGTCGTCGGTATTGATGCCGTGCTTGAGCAAAAGATTGATATGCTCCACTGTCATGTATCACAGTTCTACGAGTGGCTTCCTTATAACAGTGGCGCGTTGGATACGGTTCCTACGGATACATTGTCGAGGCGTGCATGGCTTGCTGAGCGATTGCGTAACCGGTTCCGAGCTGAAAAGTACCGTGATCAATTGATAGCCCTCTATGGTGGGGAGACAGGATCGCAAATCCAATACGCAGAGGCGTTTGAAGGATGCGAGTACGGTTCATCGCTTACAGCAGAAAATATTCCGATTCTCTTTCCTTTTTTCTTTTAGTGCTTTGTCACATTCCGGTAGGTGCAGTTTTGATTATATCATCAGGACTTACGCAATTTTGACTGCAGCTCGTTCTGTTAGATGAGAATTTTCTGGAAACACAGCGGTCTCCTGCCACAAACTATGAAGTTTGTGCTACAAAAGAGCAGCATGCGTAAGTCCTATTAATATAGGTTAAGTTTGCGTTTAAGCTTTTCCGATTCGGGACAAGTTTCAATATGTAACCTACAAACATACCACAGAGCCAATAGTTTTAATGCTAATTATACCGCCAATCCATCAGAATATCAACCTCTTCTAATTTGTCAAAAGCACTACTCTTCAACATACCACCAGGGAAAAGGAATCCCCTTTTTCTTTAGCATCGCCAACTCTGCATCCAGATCACATTTAGACTTTTTACCACCGTGGATACTTGGTTCAGTACAGAGCATCTCGCGCAATGTCTGCATAGATTTAAGCACGTTTTCGCTCGTGATGCTCAGCACCTCAGTCAGCAAACACCGATCTAATTCTTTGCGCACGGGGTCATGATCGCACTCATTGACAGGCAACATCCGCTGATACTTCAGACGTTTAAAAATTGCATCTGCGTTTGCTAACGCCTCATCGGAGAGTTCACGGACATCCAGCGTCGGCAGAGTGCTTAATGTTGTGAGTCTTAATAGACCACGTCCAGAAACCTGTTTTCCACTATGCAGCCAATGACAAAACATTCCCAATGTTGAGTTGCACCAGAG
>RKRO01000473.1 GCA_007571355.1 Candidatus Poribacteria bacterium
ATTTTATAAGGATTGTCAAGTTTTTTTTTGACACAACACATTAGCCGCTACGACATCCCAAACCTAAAGGATTGGCTTTTGTAGCGGAAGATCAGATAAACAAAACGTTCTCTTTCAAAATCTCAATAGCAATCGGCTGCCAGCAATCGGCAGTTGAAAAAAGAAAGCCGATAAACATGAACACAACAGAACTTGAGTTTGAAAAACCGCTCATTGAATTGGAACGTCATCTTACAGAGTTAGAGGCGTTTGCGCAAGCACACCCAGAGTTAGACCTCTCAGCAGGGATTGATGCGCTCAAACAGAACGCGGGAACGCTTACAAAACAGACGTTCCAAAAAATAAGTCGTTGGGATAAAGTGCGGTTGGCGCGCCATGCCCAACGTCCGCAAGCACCTTTCTATATCAACACCCTCCTTGAGGAACCGACCGAACTTCACAGCGATAAACTGTACGGGGATGACCGCGCGCTGATCGGCGGTTTCGCATGGTTTGATGGGCAACCGCTCGTCTATCTTGCACAGCAGAAAGGTACAAACCTCGAAGAACGGCAGGAGATGAATTTCGGATATACGCATCCAGAGGGTTATCGAAAAGCAAGGCGATTGATGCAGTTGGCAAATAAGTTCAACCGTCCTGTCATCTGTTTTGTTGATACACCCGGCGCACACTTCGATCTCCGTTCCGAAGAATACGGGCAAGCAATGGCGATCGCCGAGAATCTGGCAGAGATGATGATGCTCCGTGTTCCGATCCTCGTCATCATTATCGGTGAAGGTGGCAGCGGCGGCGCGTTAGCAATTGCTGTCGGAAACCGTGTGTTGATGATGGAGTACGCTGTTTATTGCGTCGCCCCCCCTGAAGCCTGTAGCGGGATCGTGTGGAAGGACAAAGGCGAGCATGCCCCAGAGGCAACCGAAGGCTATAAACCCACCGCCCCAGATCTGCTCAAATTGGGTATCATCGATCAGGTCATTCGTGAACCCCTCGGCGGTGCCCATAGAGATCCAGAAGCCGCGGCACGCAACGTCAGACGCGCCATCCGTAAGCATCTCACCGAATTGATGCAGATGACACCTCAACAACTCGTCCAACACAGATATGAACGCTATCGCCACATCGGGCTTTATGGCGAGGATCCTGTAGATATGGCATGAAAATCCGAACAATTACGACAGGCATTCCATTGCCTACTACTCCTTACCAACTTCAACGTGCGGCCAAATTTAACGCCGCCTGCCAAACCTACTTTGAAGCGAACGGCTATGAAGTCCAAACGACGCGTGTAAGCAGTCAAATCTGGGATGAAAAAACGGATATTGATACAATCCTTAGGGTGGAGTCCGATGCACAAGCCTTGGGAATTGAATTCCTTAACTTGGGGACAATCCTACCGGAAAAGCGATACACAGAAACACATATCGCTTGTGTTGCCGATGTGATTGTCCAGAGTGAAACGCTCTTTGCTACGGTTACGCTTACGACACCCTCTGGAGACGTAGCGTCGGATATCGCTGAAAGCACCGCGCGGATCGTTCAACAAATCGCACACCGTACCGATGCTGGCTATGGTAACCTTCGGTTCGCGGCGTTGATGAACTGCCCACCGAATACCCCCTTCTTTCCAGCGGCGTACTGGCACGATACTTGCACAAACTTCGGCATCGGATGGCAGGCAGCAGACCTTGTGCAACACGCGTTCACAGATGCCCCGAATTTAGCAGCAGCTTTACAAAATCTACAAACGCTTATGGAGGCAGAGGGACGGAAGATTGTCGCGCTTGCGGAAACACTGGCGCAAGAGTGGGGCATAAAATTTGTCGGCATAGATGTATCACCTGCACCGATGGGGGACGAGAGCATCGCTTATGCTATGGAAGAACAACTGCCCGGTTATTTTGGTGAACGTGGCACGCTAACAGTCGCTGCGGGGTTGACACAGACGCTCCAATCCCTCGACCTCCCGCTTTGCGGATATTCAGGATTAATGCTCCCTGTCCTTGAAGATGTCGGTTTGGGAGAGCGCAGTGAAGCAGATTATTTTAACCTTGACAGTCTCCTTCTCTATTCTACTGTCTGCGGGACGGGGTTAGATACCATCCCTATACCCGGCGATGCTTCTATATCTCAGATTGCCGCTATTCTGATGGATGTTGCAACGCTCTCCATACAGTTGCGTAAACCGCTGTCGGTACGCCTTTTTCCTGTTCCAGGATGCAACGCGGGCTGCCTGACAGAATTTGATTCACCCTACCTAACAAACACCACAGTGATGCAAATATAGTCATAACCCTTTGCCATGAACAGAGTCGTCGGTTTTCTCTTATCGTAAAATCCGAAAATAAATGCGCACTTTTAGGAAGACAACCCCCCTCCCCCACTTGTCAGGGGGGAATCAGAGGGACATCGTTTCGATAGGATGTGTTTCAATAATTATTGACTTTACTATAATTTCAATCTCCTGTTGGCAGTTTTTTTTCCTGACTGCTGATGGCTTCTCAAATTTTTCCCTTGCCAATTGTCACGACTTTTGATAAGATGATGTGAACGGCGTTTGATGTAAATTGCGCAATTACCAACATACAAAGGAATCGCTATGGCTGATAAACCGCATGTGCTTCTCATCTCTACTGACCATTGGCCCAACTCACTTCTGGGTGTTAGTGGACATCCTGCCATCCAAACACCAACGCTCGATTCACTCGCTCGTGCAGGTACCCGCTACACGCGTGGATACAGTGAATGTCCAGTTTGTGTTCCGGCACGAAAAACGCTGATGACTGGTGCAACAACGCGTACTCACAAAGACCGTGTTTTCAACGATCGGATGGGCATAGACGGATTACCGACAATCGCACAGACGTTTCGTAATGCGGGGTATCAGGCTTACGCTGTCGGTAAGCTGCACGTCTATCCGCAACGT
This sequence comes from Candidatus Poribacteria bacterium, assembly GCA_007571355.1. GTDB lineage: Bacteria > Poribacteria > WGA-4E > WGA-4E > WGA-3G > WGA-3G. Next base: position 2,924 of record RKRO01000473.1, read on the forward strand.
GACCGCATCGGATTCGACGATGTCCTGTTAGGTGAGGAAGGCAGATTACAATACGGTGCGATTGACGATTATGAACTCTTCCTTGGCGATAGAGGCTATGCCGGTCAGCAGTTCGCACACGGGATGTGCAACAACGATTACCTCAATAGACCTTGGCACCTCCCGGAAGACTGCCACGTCACAAACTGGAGTACACAGCAGATGGTGCGGATGATTAAGCGTCGAGACCCCACCCGTCCGGGATTCTGGTACCTCTCTTATTGCCATCCGCATCCACCGTTGGCACCGCTCCAATGTTATATGGACATGTACCGCGACATTGAAGTGGATATGCCGTATTGTGGTGAATGGGCAAAAGAGACTGAAAATTTACCTTTACCTCTCAAATCACGTCAAGCTCAAAATTCGCTTTACAACGAAGATCTCGTCCGTTCCGCACGTCAAGCCTTTTATGCCCTTTGCACACACATTGACCATCAATTGCGTGTTGTTGTCGGGACTTTGCGAGAAGAAGGTTTGTTAAACAACACGATTCTCTTATTTACATCCGATCACGGTGATATGCTCGGTAACCATCAGATGTGGGCAAAACGGCTCTATTATGAAGACTCTGCCAACGTCCCAATGCTCCTCGTCGGTACCGCCGGCGATGAACGCGTAGGGCACCACAGGGTTGATGACCGACTCGTCGGATGGCAAGATGTAATGCCGACACTCCTCCATCTCGCGGGGATCGAGATTCCGGACACCGTGGATGGGATACCGATGGTAGGGGAAAAGAAACGGGAGTGGTTATATGGCGAATGCGGCGAAGGCGGGAGTGCGACCCGAATGATCCACGCGGGACGTTTCAAATTGATCTACTATGCCACCGGCAACTACCGACAACTCTTTGATCTGGAAGAGGATCCGAGGGAACTAAACGACCTCGCCAATTCACCCGCGCACGCCGACATCCTTGAGCGGTTAACGGACATTCTCATCGGTGAACTCTACGGCAGCGATGAGAAATGGATAGAAGATGGCAAGTTGGTCGGTCTACCTGACCGTGAATATCGTCCTTCTGCGAACCGTGCCTTATCCGGGCAACGCGGACTCCACTGGCCTCCGCAGCCATCTGTTGGGCGTTGAGTAGTATCTCCAAAAGAGGGTGCGGTTTCCGAACCGCACCTCACAATCCGCGTTCTCTGTCTAACGTCATGATTCCCGCAACCAACACTATATTCCCCAATTAAAACCGTTGAATTTCTACGCCAAATGTAGTATTATTTTAACGAGGTTAGTTCATCACTTGTCGTTCTTTGTCGCGCAAACTGTTAGTTTGCGTACCTCCCAACACAATAAGATATACCGCCAGTTGTTAGCAAGAGTGATGATTAGCGTATGTTGCTCATTATCGTATCTCCTATAAACAGGATTCTCCAAAAAATATGGCGAAAAAGAAATCAGACACAAATTCCAATAAAAACGGCGCAATGCTCGGTTTTGAAGCGACCTTATACCAAGCAGCCGATAAGCTCCGAAACAACATGGATGCTGCGGAATACAAGCATGTCGTGTTAGGGTTAATTTTCCTCAAATACATCTCGGATGCTTTTGAGGAAAAGTATCATCTCCTCCTTGAAGAATTTGCCAATCCTCAGAGCGAATTCTATATCAAAGAAGAAATGGATCGCTTTGATTATGCAGAGGACAGAGATGAATACTTGTCAGAAAACATCTTTTATGTGCCGCAGGAAGCCCGCTGGTCGTATTTACAGGCAAACGCCAAGCAACCAGAAATTGGAACACTGATTGATAATGCGATGCTTGCAATTGAGCAAGAAAACTCGCGGCTCAAAGGTGTTTTGCCGAAAAACTACGCGCGCCCAGGACTTGACAAGCAGCGCCTCGGTGAACTCGTTGATCTCATCAGCACCATCGGTTTAGGTGAAGAAGAGTATCGCTCAAAGGATATCCTGGGTAGGGTGTATGAATACTTTCTTTCACAATTCGCAAGTGCTGCAGGCAAAAGAGGGGGACAATTCTATACGCCTCGCTGTGTTGTGCAGCTCCTCGTTGAGATGCTCGCGCCCTATCAAGGGCGGATTTTAGACCCATGCTGCGGCTCCGGTGGGATGTTCGTCCAGAGCGAAGCGTTCGTTGAGGCACACGGTGGACAGCGCGACGATATATCCATTTACGGACAAGAGTCCAACCCAACCACACGCCAATTGGCACTCATGAATCTCGCGATTCGTGGCATTGAGGCAAACCTCGGGCAGGAACACGCCGACAGCTTTCACGACGATATGCACCCCGACCTGAAAGTTGATTACATCCTCGCCAATCCGCCTTTCAACGATAGCGACTGGGGCGGTGAACGATTGCGTGAAGATAGACGGTGGGTTTACGGCACCCCGCCAATCGGCAACGCTAATTTTGCTTGGGTGCAACACTTTATCTATCACCTGGCACCGAACGGTGTCGCTGGGTTTGTGTTGGCAAACGGTTCGATGAGCAGCAATACCGCAACTGAAGGCGACATTCGCAAAAATATCATTGACGCAGACTTGGTAGACTGCATGGTCGCGTTGCCCGGTCAACTTTTTTATTCCACGTCAATTCCCGTTTGTCTTTGGTTTATCACCAGAAACAAGGAGAAT
>RKRO01000205.1 GCA_007571355.1 Candidatus Poribacteria bacterium
TGTGATCACGATTTAAAAGGATACACCGCCTTATGTTGCAATGTTAGCCAAACGTATACATACATGATTTTCATAGTTTCGGTTGGCACGTCATTGGCAAGGCTGAAAATTTTGCCTGTTAAGGACATTTTTGCCAGTCAAATTGGGAGCCTCATCTAAAGACGAGATATATCATGACACTCTTTAAATTTGCCTTCATCACGGACACACATCTTTATCTAAACGCACCGAGGAACTTCGCGGGCGGGCTACAACAACAAAAAAATAGTTTCGCGCTTTATGAAAAATTGGTTGAACAATTGAACGCTTTTGAGCCAACTTTTGTCATCCACGGTGGAGACATTGTGTGTGGTGGCAACAGTTTTGAAATGTCTGCTGCAGATTACGAAGCAGCACTTGATACGGCGCGAGCACTTGGCGAAAAGATAAAGGCACCCTGCTATTATATTCCCGGCAACCACGATCTGCACCCAGAAACCGGGTCCAAAGATGCCTACTTAGCACGCTTCGGCATCAACGGTATGGGGTCCGTCAGTTTCGTACACGAAAATATTCGGTTCATCCTTCTCGATTCGCAAGAAGTACCGGAAGATATGACGCACGGATATATTAGTACAAACCAGTTGGCGTGGGCTGAGCGTGAATTGAAAAGGGCACGCGATTACGATCAAGAGGTTTTCATCTTCTCCCACCAACTCCCTTTTCCAAATGTCGAGTTTCAAGGTGTCGGTTCGAGAGTCGCTAACTCCGCGGAAGTCCTCGAAATTACGGCACCATTTGACAAACAGATTTTGGCGTTCTTTTGTGGACATCTTCACCTGAATCGCGTTTTTCGGGAACAAGGCATGTTGTGCATCGTCTCCGCTGGTATTATCTGCTACCCGATGATGTGGCGGCAGGTGTTTGTCTATCCCGATCGGGTGGATGTCCGTTGTGAAACTGTCTATCTACCGGAACCCTTCGCCGAATCGGAAGCGGTTCAACCAGATAACAATCCGTATCTTATAGGTCGAGAGCGGGATCTCAATTTCAGTATTCCACGAAACTCTTAATCTTGTTCGTAATTATCAGGCGCGGGATTCGCACTTTTTCAGTTATTAGGCTGTTACTTGGTAATGACAGTGCAATCTTGGAAATAAGGTAATCAGTTCGGCGTTTAACAGAAGACCATGTCGTTATCAGATATCTCTTTAACTGATAACTGATAATCGCTAACTGACAACTAATAAAATGATAAACGTCCAAAACATCACAAAAAACTACGGTCCTTTCCAAGCCCTCAAGACCATCTCCTTTCAGGTAGACAAAGGACAAATCGTCGGTTTCCTCGGTCCCAACGGTGCTGGCAAAACCACAACGATGCGCATCCTCACCTGCTTTATGCCCGCAAGTAGTGGCCGCGTTAACATCGCAGGATATGACGTGTTTAAGGAATCGAGGGAAGTACGGAAACGCATCGGTTATCTCCCGGAAAATGTACCGCTCTATCCAGAGATGACGGTGACGAAGTATCTGAGGTATATGGCAAAGATTCGTAGTGTAGCGCGCCAGAACATAAAAAGTCAGCTCGATGACGCTATTGAAGCGTGCGGACTCACTGAGCGCAGACACCAGATTATCGGGCAACTCTCGCGCGGCTTTCGGCAACGCGTCGGTTTGGCACAAGCACTCATCCACGCGCCGGATGTTTTAATCCTCGACGAGCCTACCTCTGGATTGGACCCACGGCAAATTGTTGAAATCCGAGAATTAATCAAGACACTTGGCAAAGAGCGAACAATCCTGTTCAGCACGCATATCTTACCTGAGGCGAGTATGACATGCGAACGATTGATCATCATCAGTAGGGGCGAAATTACGGGCGATGTTCAGTTAGAAGGGGGGCGCGCCGTATCTAAACAGAAAAATATGGAAAGCGTACCAGTAGCAACTTTAACGTTATCGCTTGAGATCGCAGGCGCGCCAGCTGACGATATACTCACTATACTCACGGATATTCCCGACGTAATTCGGGTTGAACAAACCAGTACCAAGACAGCGGACACAGCGACGTTCCACCTTCACTACACACCGACAACCGATATTCGGGCAGAAGTAGCAGAAACCATCGTCGGACGTGGATGGCAGCTACTTGAAATGCACACGACTGAAGTGTCTTTGGAGGAACTGTTCCTGTCTTTAACGGCATAGCACCATTTGCTCTACAACTACGAACAAAGCCGAAACTTTCTCAGTTATCGGGTGCATCAAGTTCACCTATCCCATTTTTTACAGGAGGCTTGTGTTAGCAGTTACTTGATTTCTCACCTGAAACCTTTCAACGCAACACTTCGAAAAAAATAGGGGTAAGTGCCAGTCGCAATTTGGTTTGACTTTGTTTCATTTTTGTAGTATCTTTAATACGAGTTATAAACCATTCGCCCCGATTCTGAACCGTACACAAGGAACACCAGTTTTCGGTGTAACCTGTTGATCGCCGAAACCCACAAGGAAAAATATGATTCTCGGTGCACATGTATCCACTTCAGGCGGACTGCACAACGCCATCAAAAATGGTACCGACCTCCAGTGCGACACGATACAAATTTTCTTGCGAAATCCAAATCAGTGGCAAGGAAAGTCTCCAACCCCAGAGATTGTCGAAAAATTTACCGCAGCGTGGTCAGAAACCGATCTGGGTGAGGTCATTGCCCACGACATCCACTTGAGCAATCTTGCTTCTCCAAAACCAGACGTGCTAAAAAAATCACGACAAGCGTTTCGTGAACAGATGGAACTCGCGCAGCTGCTCGATCTCCGCTATATCGTCACACACCTCGGCGCACACCTGGGTGAAGGCGAAACCTTCGGTTTACAACAGTTAACGGACAGTTTTGATTTTCTGTTTGAAAATACCGAGGCACCCGATGTCATGCTGCTCCTCGAAACCACTGCCGGACAAGGGACAAATCTCGGCTACCGGTTTGAACACCTGCGTGACGTGATCGGCATGTCAAAATATCCGGATCGGTTCGGGGTCTGTTTGGATACCTGCCATGTTTTTGCCGCTGGCTACGACATACGCACCGAATCGGATTGTGCAGCAACATTTAAGCAGTTTGACGATATTATCGGGCTCGAGCGGCTAAAAGCCTTTCACCTCAATGACGCAAAATCGGAATATCAAAGTCGCGTGGATCGCCACGAACACATTGGGGAAGGCAATATCGGCACAACTGCATTCACATATATCCTTCACGATGCACGGTTTGCTGAAATTCCACTCATTATTGAAACACCACAGATGAAAACGATGCATGAGGTAAATCTCTCTATCCTGCGGAAGTTGAAACTGTGACTTGCAAATTTTCCATATTGAACTAAAAAAACGGCGAGGATTAAGGTGTGTCTATCGGTTTCTGGGAAGTTGCGTTCGTCATCATTCTTTTTTTTGGAATTATCACTGTCTCTCGTCTGGTTGAACGCTCTCGGACAAAACGGATTTGCCCGAAGTGTGGACTGGTAATTCGTACACACATGCCGACTTGTCCATCGTGCCATTACAATTTTCAAATACCAAATAAAGGCGGCTAAAGATGGGTTTATTTGATCTTTTTGGTTCGTTTGGAATTTTTGAAATTGTTTTTCTGATTATCTTTTTCATCGCACTTGCGATAAATATACGTCGCCTGATCGGTGGCTACACAGGAAGACGGATCTGTCCGGGCTGCGGTTTAGAACTGCACTCCTATAAACGAAACTGTCCTTCGTGCGGGCGTAATTTCGAATAAAGAGGGTAAAATGGACCTCGTTATGGCTGGACTTTTTGTCTCGCTTCCTATACTTATAGTCGTGCTAAAGCACTATTTGGGCTACACAGAAACGGACGCATCCGGCAATGCATATCGCAGGCGGCTCTTCCAGGCACAACGTGTCTGTCTCGGTTGCGGTCTAATCGTTCGTACTGCTATCCCAACCTGTCCTTCGTGCGGGCGCAGTTTACCAAAAGAGGCATAACATCATGCAAAAAACGAAACTAAAAATCAGCGGTATGTCCTGTCAACATTGCGTCAAAACAGTAGAAGATGCCTTGACAGCACTTGAGGGCGTTCAGCGCGCAAAAGTCAACCTGCGCAAAGGTGAGGCGGTTGTCCGTTTCAATGAACTGCGCGTCAACCCTATCACTCTTAAAGATGCAATAAAGGCAGCAGGATTTGAGGTGTTGTAACCCCTGCACAATCCAGGCAAAGTAGAAGTATATGGACACAGCAAGGATTCAAGTCAAAGCAGGCAACGGCGGCAACGGGTGTATCAGTTTCCGTCGCGAGAAATTCGTCCCCCGTGGCGGGCCCGATGGCGGGGACGGTGGGAATGGAGGGAATGTCATTCTTGTCGCTACTTTGGGAATGAGCACACTGATTGACCTGCACCATAACCCTCGCCAAGTTGCCGAAAACGGCGGACACGGTATCGGTAAAAAACGAGCCGGTGCTGATGGCATAGATTGTATTGTTAAGGTCCCTGCTGGCACCATTGTTAGAGACTATGACACAACCGAGACACTTGCGGATCTGACGGAACCTGACGAAAGCGTCGTTGTCGCACGCGGCGGTATTGGCGGCAAAGGCAATGCTCGCTTTAAGAGTAGCACCTTCCAAGCACCGCGCGTCGCAGAGAAAGGTGAACCGGGGGAAGAACGCGAGATTAGCCTTGAAGTTAAACTTATCGCGGATGTCGGACTCGTCGGCTACCCAAACGCTGGTAAATCAACACTGTTGGCGCGAACCTCTGCCGCAACACCGAAAATCGCCGCGTACCCGTTCACCACGCTCCGTCCGAATCTCGGCGTTGTCCGAATCAACCGAGAACAGAATTTCGTCCTTGCAGACATCCCCGGACTCATAGCGGGCGCACATCAAGGCGCAGGTTTAGGACATCAATTCTTGCGGCACATCGAACGCACCAAAATGCTCATCCATGTCATCGACCTGAGTGCCACAGATGGGCGGGACCCAATCAAAGACTACGAACAATTGAACATCGAATTGGGGCGTTATAACGAACTATTAACAAAGGTGCCGCAAATCATCGCACTCAATAAAACAGATATACCCGAAGCGACGGCGAATCTGCCGCGCGTCCAGGAATACTTCGGTAATCGGAAAATCTTCCCGATCTCTGCAATTACCGGAGACGGTGTGAACCCACTTATACAGCAAGCATACCGTTCCTTGCAATACTTAGAAACACGTGCCCGAAGGGAAGCAGAAACAACAATCACGTTTGAACATGAACTCCCCCCGGAACCCCCAGCACGGTTTGAACTCATTGAAACCGGAGAAGGTTTTTGGGTCACGGGCGCAGAACCGCGGCGTGCTGTTCTTATGACCGATATGGAAAACGAACAAGCACTGATTCTCTTATATCGGAAACTGAAAAACATGGGAGTAATAAACGCCCTCGCCCGCGCCGGCGCGGTGGAAGGAGACACCGTCCAGATTGATGAATTCGAGTTCACCTATAGCCCAAAATCGATGCAGTCCCACTGAACAACGTACCTATTTATCGAC
>RKRO01000134.1 GCA_007571355.1 Candidatus Poribacteria bacterium
TTGTCTGTCTTTATTGAGATGATGAAATCGGTGCCTATTTATCAAGCAGCTTCTCAATATGTTCGCCTTGTCAGAGTCCTAGCCATTGACGCACAGCATCTTCAACCACAGATAATTGCTCAGGCTGGAGATTCCCCAATTTTCTTAAGAACTTTGCTTCTGAGACGGTGACCAGACTTTGCACATCAAAAACACCAGTTTCCAAGAATCTCGTTCTTATAGGTATCTCGAATCGTGATCCACGTGTGCTTGTTGTATGTGTCACAACCGTGACAAGTGCGCGATCTTCGACATGGGTGGGTGTGCTGATAACGAGGCAAGGTCTAACTTTAGCTACCATTCCGAGGTCAACGAGCCAAACTTCACCTCGATTTTGCTTGGGCATCCACCGCCTCCATTTTGTCGTGCTCAACAAAAAGTGCGTCAGCAATTTCTATGAGTGCCTCATCTGTCAAGGGTGGGATATCCAGCAGAGTTACCCGCTTTATGATTTCGGAGGCGATCGCATGTTTTTCAATTTCAGGAAGTTGGTTAAATGCTTCCAATATATTTTCTGAGGCTGCTTGCATTGGGGATCTCCGTATAACAATAGTATACAATTTATGTTAATTATACACGGCACTCTGACAAAATTCAAGGGCTTCTGTTAAATTGAGAATTGCTGATGCTCACGGGTTGGATGGCGGTTCATAACTATTCGTGTGTTCGTGAATCGGTTGGCGTTCGCGGTTGATGTTTGGGTCTGCGCGGCGGGGAATGCCCGTGATCGCATCAACGGATTCGTCCGCCTTGAAGCGTAGATAGAGTTTCTGCGATTTCGCGGCGAGCGATGGGTTCTTGAGGGCGCGATAACAACGCATCATATTGTAATGCGCATCCAAATCTTCGGGGTCAACGGTGAGTGTCTGTTGGAATTCAGTGAGTGCTGTTTCGTATTCGCGTTTGAAGAAGTACATCCGTCCGAGTCTGTTTCGTACCCGCGTATCGCGTGGAAATTGCGCGGCGGCGAGTTGGAGGTGTTCAATTGCAGTGTCGTAATTACCGTTAGCCTCTTGAACGAGCGCGTAGAAGTAGTGCACCTTTGCACGATGCGGGTTTTCAGGAGGCAGTGTCCTCTGGATTTCAAATGCTTTTTCAAGCATTGCTTCTGCACCCTGCATATCGCCTTCCGCAATTCCGGTTCTTGCCACATTTACCCATCCATCAAGATATGTCGGTTCAATTTCAGTGACGTTCAGGAATGCAGTCTCAGCGGCTTTCAGGTCGCCTTGTAGGAGGAGCCCGATGCCGTAGTCGTTCCAGCGTTCGCGTGTGTTCTCAGCCACTTCAGTGGATGGTGCAGAGACTGTGTCTACTACCTTTAAGGTTGCTGTGGTAGATGCCATCGTGGTGATGGGGAGATTCGGGATCGCTTTAATCTTTCCGGCGACATCTGAGGTATCTCCTGTCCAGACCCATTTGCCGTTGTCGTAGCCTTTATCTACTTGGAAATTGGTATCTTCTGGGTCGCGCACACCGGCGTAAGCCCACTGTGTATGCCACCAGTTGAACTTTCGGTAATTGAGTTTTGTCTCTACAGTGAGCATATCTCCGCAATCGGGTGGGATTTCGAGGCGGTAGCGTACGGTATCGGCGGCACCGGGGGGGATTGTGTTTGAATAGAGCACGGTTCGGGTTGCCCAAGCGTTCCGTTTGTTAATGAGGTTACCGTGTGCATCCAGCATATAAGCGCGGTAAAAATGCGCGCTCGGATCTACGGGACCGTTTCCATCGGGGGCATCGATTCTACCGTTCCATAAGACGATCTTTCCGTTTTCATCCGTGGCTTTCACTTCCAGCCAGATGTCAAACGCGTCAATCGTGCCAGCGGGGAACCGGTGTCCGACGTTGCGTGTGCGTACGACGACATCAATCCGTGTGTCATCACCTCGGACGACTTCAATGCCGTCACGTGGGATCGGTGTGCTGTCTGCGAAGAGATCCAACGTTACCACGTCGTCCTGCAAAAATTCTGTAACGACTTTGAGTTGGTCTGGATGTTGGTTGACGAAGGGGAGTGCCGTGTTCGCAGCGGGGAACCGGTGGTTGTGAACTTTGCCGTTGATATTTGCCGCGTCTGTGGACTCGACGAGTGGCATGTGACAATCGACGCATTTTTTCGCCGTTTCAGGATAATAGAAGGACAACGCCCCTTGGTGAGAGACTCCACTTTTCTGCCACTGGTCATAGTCGTTAAAGCCGCGAAACCATCGAAAGTTGTTGACTGGTTCATCAAGATGTGCTTTATGACAGGTGGAACAGAACTCGGCGGTGTTTTGCCGATGGAACGGTTTGAGGAAACTCTTTTTGTGTGGTTCCGGGTCGAGGCGGATAAGGTAGTTGTGCAGATTCCGAATGATCGGGTTATCGCTGGCAGCGATGTCGTGAAGTGGCGGGTATTTGATGACGTATCCACTGTTGCCCATTGTATCCTTGACGCGTTCCATCGAGTGGCAGGCTGTGCAGGCGAGTCCGGCTTGTGCGGCGGGTGTATGAAGGTTTTCCCGTATAGGTTTATCCATCACGCCGTTAAGGAGGATCGCTGGATCGTGGCAGCCGCCACACCACTTCGAGGGTTGGATGCCGTTGACCTCCTGCATATAGATAATTGATTTGCGATACCATTGGTTGTTGAAAGAAGAGAAATGGTGAGCGGATTCGTTCCATTGTCGATAGATATCTGGATGACATCCTTTGGTGGCGCAGGTCTCCGATGTGAGAAAGAAATCGGTCGGAATCAGCCCGCCTGTTTCCGTTTCAACGGATGCTGGAAAAAAATGTCCGGTTGTGCTGCCCCCTTCTTCGTACATACTCGTGGGTGGCAGTGCTGGGTTTTTAACGAGGTATGTTTCGTTGGGTAGATAGTGTTGTGTCAGTTTCGCGCCGATAGGGAAAAGCACAACGACAGCCAATACACCCGCGATTATCTTCCGCAACAGGGGTGTAAAAAATTCTGTGTGTCTTAATAGGTAAATACAGAAGAGGAGGCTACCTGCGCTCACACTGACGATGTGCGTGATGAGAAGCCACCGATAGGGGGTTATCGCACCGACGATCATCAAATAGCCACCCGTAAGAATACCCACGCCTATCCCGATAATCCCGCCCTGCCCGAGTTTTGAGATGTGCATGAACTGCTGACAGACATAAACGATAAATGGGAATATCAATAGGATACCGAGTCCAACGTGGAGCAGGACGTTAGCGATATAGAAGAGCGTCGGCTCGCCGAAGTTGAACAGGTACGCGCTGTTGAGCAGTAGAATGAGAAAGGCAGTTAAAGAGAGTTTTCGCATTTTTAAGCTATTGGTGAATGCGGTGATTATCGTAACATCCGAAAACAGATGCCCACTTTTCTGAAGACAACCCCCCTCACACCCCCTTATCATGGGGAATCAGAGAGCCCTCGCTTCTATGGGATGTGTTTCAATCCTTACGGGCTTTACGATAAGAATACATAGTGATACTCACTACGTCTAAGGTTTCCGTGTGCTGCTTTCGCACACAACGCCTCCTATGTGATTCCTGTCTATATTTTATCACATTTTTCTGTGAATTGCTATGTGTTATGGTGAAATCCGAAAACAGATGCCCACTTTTCTGAAGACAACCCCCACGAAGAAACACTTTCTTCGCGTTGGATTTTAGCGTTTGCAAAAACCCCACCCTTATCAGTGGGGAATTGCTTCGATAATTACGGGCTTTACGATAATATTAAAACTTGCTTAAGAAGATACCCCCTCACCCTCTTATCAGGGGGAATTAGAGGGCATCGCTTGTGCGTATCGCCTACTACAGTTGTTAAAAACAGAGAAAATATCCGTGAAGGTTCTACCACTTTCCGTGGACCGGGGCTTCTCTTGCTTTTTCAAAGAGGTCTGCCCATTCGTCAGAACCGTCGTCGAAGGTTAACGCCAGCCGTGCACCTTCCGCTTGTGCCTTGCCATTGCCAGCATTGAAATAGCTCAAACCATCACCCGCCATGTGGATGCAGCTCCCGTCAGGGTAGACAGCTGTCTTGATGATACGTGGCACAGGATGGATCGTGTAACCGTCAGTATCCAATTTTTCAACCGGGACGCGGAAACGTTCCACTGCGTCTTCGTTGACTTCAACGCCTAATCCGGGGGCATCTGGCACCTTGTGGCATCCGTCCGCTACTTGTATGGGTTGTGTGAGCAGGTGATCGCTGTAAAGATTAAGACAGGTGATAGCGGGCCATGTGGCGTGCGTGAGGACGCTGCCGAGATGCGCTGCCCACGTTGTCGTCAATCCGTTTCCGACGATTTGGAGCCAAAACGGCATATCTGCCGCCGCACTGAGTTGCCCTTCACGCATTACACGAGACTTACCGCCCCCGATGACGAACCCGGTGCATACATCTTCGCGGATACAGGTCGTGTAAGGCGGTGAACCGAAGTGCATGGCGATTTGGCAACCGACATCTTCGCGAATCTGTTTGTTGCCGTCAACATCGCTCTGCGGAATCGGGGTCTCAAACATCGCTACGTTTGGGTGTGTGGTAAGTTTTTTGAGGATCGGGATGGCGGTCTCTGCATCGCGGAGGGAACCGTTGGGATCGAGGTCCAATTTGAAATCTGATGGCACGACCGCTGCGACAGCATCGACTTGTGCGGAGATATCCCACCAGGGGCGCGGTTTGTTTTTGAAACTGGTATAGCCGTTTTTCACGGCATCTGCGGCTTCCGCTGCCCAGTTTTCTGGGGACGCATCAATACACCACCATGAAATCGGCACCGCGTCTCGACACGGTTGGTCGAGGAGTCGATAGACAGGGACCTCCAGAATCTTGCCGACGACATCAAAGAGTGCCATCTGTAGACCGGCACCGAGCGAATCGTCGTTCATCAATTCGGCAGGACTCTGTCCGATGACGCGTTCAACGCTTGCCTCGCTGACACGGGAATATGTGTAGTGGACGACGGTTTCGCCCCAACCGATATGTCCGGTATCCGTTGTGACTTTACACAATTCGAGGATTGACCAGTTGTAGACGGTTGAGACGCTTTGAACGGTAATCTGCTGTTGACGCTGTGTAAAGGGAACATCTACAAGGACACGCTCAACGTTTGTGACTTTCATAGAAGAACTCCTGAGGTAATAATGAGGGTACGAGGCGCGATAACCTTGCACTACAGTCCTAAGGGTTGAGAAAGACTTTGCTTCGCTCATTATACCACAAGGAGTCTTTTTTGGATACATTTCCGTTCAAATCAACCTACGATGTGGGTGCTCAGGAAGTCTCGCCTCCGAAAAATTTGAGGGATAGCGTTTAGTAAGTCGTTTTGATTTCACCCCACAGCATATTTTAACGTGAGTTTGAAAAAGATATGAGCGGTTTCCTCAGCAGACGCACATTCACCCAAAAAGCAAGAGATTCCCCGAAAAACGGCGATTTTTAGAAACCCAACCCCCCTTGATCCCCCCTTATCAGGGGGGAAGGCGGACGCTCAGCGGAAAAGTGTCTGCTTTAAGCA
>RKRO01000335.1 GCA_007571355.1 Candidatus Poribacteria bacterium
GTAAGAAGATATCAAAAGTGAAAATAAAGGAACGTAAAGTATCGCCTTTTCTTCTACTATTTTACTACATTTCTATGGTTTACTCAATATGACTTCTATAAAAGAGCAACATGCGTAAGTCCTATAAGATTAGCCTAATCGTCTTTCGACTTTGAACTTGAGGGTAGGTTCGTGGTGGTGCGATAAATCGCACGGCAATAACGTAAGAACGGGCAATAAATGGTTCCCCTACTACGAACAGAACCCGCTATAAAACGCAATAACGGGCAATAAATTGCCCTACTACGAACCTAATTTAACGTGAGTTTGATAAGTGTTGGGCGTATGTAGCGTCCACTGTTAATTGAGGGCATATACTGCACAAACTATGAAGTTTGTGCTACAATTCATGCTTAAGAATGGTTTTGTTAAATTTGCAAACGGCATGTGGCCTGTCGGGTTTTGCTGCGCGCTACCCGACCTACGAGGTATCATCACTTATCTGAAAACCCTCAGATTTTATGGGCGCAATTTGGGGTATATAGTAACATCCAAAAATAAAGGCACACTGTTACAAGGATACCCCCCTACCCCCCCGCAAGCAGGGGGGAATCAGAGGTGCATCGCTTCGATAAGATGTGTTTCAAGCATTACTCGCTTTACTATAATACTAAGATTGAAAGAATTTGGGATTGATTTTATATTTATATTTTTATAGGAGGGAATTGTGAGAGCAAATTCTCAAATCTCTGTTCGACACCAAGGCGAAAGAAATATCGCGATATTTGATATTACGGGTTATCTTACCGATGCTTCTGAACCTATATTGAGCAATGCCTATGCTGACGCGGAGGTTCAAGATGCAGAGAAAGTTCTACTTAACTTTGAACGCCGCAGTTTTATTACAAGCAGTGGTTTCGGTGAGATTATCCGATTGCTCTGGAAGATGCGAGAGAAGGGACAGGTTTTACGGGTTGCGCATCCATCCACGCAAGTCAGAAATATTTTCAATACCATCGGATTGACGCAGAGTATAGGTGTCTTTGAATCTGAAGAAGATGCGCTCAAAGACTTCTAATTCGGTGTTGTGTTGTTCTGGAGTTGCTTTATGGGAAAAGCGTGTACATGTTTTTATTTAGTATCACCCCCAGCAAACTCCAGAAACTTCCGGCAAGGAATTGACCGAATATGAATCCCAAGAACAGCGGTAACGCTTGACGATAGGCTCGCACCCCGCCGCCTGCGAAGAGTACCCGCTTAAAGAGCCATCCCAAGAAGATTGAGAACCACATCCAACCGATTGCCCAGCCGTTGCCGACAGCGTAGCCGACAGGGTAAAACGGCCACCACAAAAACTGGCGTTTCAAAAACGTCAGTATACCGGTGAATAGGAAACCGAATGCTATGTGTTGGACAGCGGCGAAATTCGGTGCCCGTGGCGAGATAATCCAACTTTGCAAGCGGTTAAATTCACCGATACCCCACCGTGCAAACCGGTACTCATAATAGAGCGCGACGTGTCCGACAATCGAAACAATTGTCCCTACGATAGATGCCACAATAAGTGCGACAACCAACCGATTCTCATGCAAGCGGAATTGTTTGCCGATTTTAAACGCTTCTAATTGATGCGGCATTGGGTGGCAGCGGTAACCGTATGCAAGCCATGAAAGTAGTGTGGTATTGGTCAGATTTTGTGCACCCAACGGGCGACTTCCCCCGAACAGTAACATAATCCGGTCAGGATGCATGCTGTGCAGTTCGTGTGTTGGGGGTCCGAGTTCGGCTCGCATGCGTGTCATTGCGATGCATAGTATCAAGTAGATGCTGAAATACCCGAGTGCGACCCACGGCGACAGCCCAGCGAAATACCAGAACACCAATACAATCGCCATACTGATGATTAACCCGAAAACGGCGAGTCGGTATAAACCGTCTTTAGATTTGAAAGAGAATACGTCGCGGAGTATGCCCCACACGTGTTTCCGACTTGTGATGAGGGCGAGCATACCGATACCGAGCCATGCGCCCCCGCGTTGTTCCGTCTGTAGACCGGTGGCGGTTGTCCATCCGATCGCGCTGAAGAAGACGCGCTGCGCGCCCCAGAACAGATAGAAAAACCAGAACGACAACGACAAATCCAACGGCATAAGGTAGCCAAATCCTATCGCAAAAGGATAGACGTAGATGGGCAGCCGTCCGACTGCGTTCCACGGCCGGTCAGAAAAGTAGAGTTGATATTTGATTTTGAGCGAAGGTATCACGGGGAAGAGGTAGTTCAAGCCTGCCAGAATTTCTAATCCGAATGCGATGCCGAAACCGAGCCAAATCAGTTTATTACGAAAAAGTGTGGATGTGTTGCCGAGCAGTTCAACGGGGAGCGTTGTTAAAGGGTAACTTAGTTTTTCGTGGTCGATCCACTGTTTTCTAATGATGATATTGACACAAAGCATCATAAACAGGAGGACGATGACTAGGCCGCTCCATGCCACGATGGGCCACAGCCACGCTTCCATGTATTGTTGCTGCCAAAACGTATCGTCTCCTTCAAAGTAGCCTTGTAGAATACCGCGGTCGGTGATTGTCAGCCATGTCGGCATGAATCGGAAGAAGAGGTCTGCCCATTCATTTTCGGGGGTTGCGAACCATCCTGCGTTGGCGATCATCGGTACCAACTGTCGAACGATGTCGTGTCCTGCAAGTGCAGTCGCTACGGATACCATTATGTATGTCATAGCGAGTTCGCGGGATGTTGGTGCGAAACCTTTAAAAGCTTTTTTGAGAAGCGGGGTAAGGAGTGCTAAGAGAAAGAACGTGAAAAGGACAGTGGGAAAGATAGAAAAATCGGTCAGTTCCCAGACGACGCGGTTTTCTGCGGAGATAATCCAATAACAGGTGAGAACAATAAGGATTGAACCGAAGACCAGCGTTCCGAAAAAGAAACGGAAGGCTGAAGGCTTCGGGTCGCTTTCAGTTGTAGGTGACGCTCTGTGCTGCATGTATACAATTATAACATATCTATCCGCGTTGACGCAAATCGATTTGGATTAAACATAAGGTTTGGTATTTGCC
Source organism: Candidatus Poribacteria bacterium (assembly GCA_007571355.1). Lineage (GTDB taxonomy): Bacteria > Poribacteria > WGA-4E > WGA-4E > WGA-3G > WGA-3G. The sequence continues at coordinate 3,052 of RKRO01000335.1, forward strand.
ATTTCCGTGGGGTTGTGTTATAATAGACGACACTTTAACTCAGTTGGTCAGAGAATAACTATGCTATCCAACGGTGAGGCTTCCGTAACGCAAGTTTCGGCGCGCGAACAAGATAATACACTTCCGAACATCCATAAGATCCTCGTTATTCGGGTTGATGGTATCGGTGATTTGCTGAATTCCACACCGGCAATTGCCCTGTTAAGGGAAAGTTATCCATCAGCGGAGATAACGGTATTGGCGCGGCCACTTAACGCCCCGGTGTTAATCGGTAACCCGGACGTGGATCGGATTCTCATTTTTGACCGTAACGGTAAGCACCGCGGGATCGCAGCCCGACTCCAATTTTATCGTCAATTGCGCCGTGAGCGGTTTCAACTCGTTGTTGCCATGCAGACGGCAATGTGGTCACATTTTGTCGCGTTTCTCTCCGGTGCTACGTATCGATTGGGACGTTATCAGAAACGTTTTAGGTCTACCCTGACTCACGCGTGGCGCGGGCAATACCGAAAAGGCGAAACCCATGAAGTTGACAGGAATTTGGAACTGGTCCGCTTAATTTGCAACGGCGATGGTCAACGGAAACTCGTATTCTATCTGGCGCCGGATGAGATTACCGCAGCCAAAGCACGCCTCGCCTCGCGGGGTATCCCTCCTGATACGTTTCTCATCGGTATTCATCCCGGTGGGAGTTCGTTCGACAAGCGTTGGCCAGAGAAGCAGTACGCTGAACTCGCGGACAGACTCTCACATCAGTACAACGCAACGATACTGCTCTTACGCGGTCCTGAAGAAGCGGCATTGGTGCGTAACATCCAAGCGGCGATGGAGTCTCCTGCTATCTCTTATGCCCCGGAGACGATTCGTGAGTTGGGTGCGCTCTTATCTTGTTGTGATTTGGTGGTCTGTAATGACTCTGGTCCGATGCATCTCGCTGCGGCGTTGGATGTGCCGATGGTGGCGATTTTCGGTCCTACAGATCATGTGGCGTGGCATCCGTTGAGCGAAAATGCATCTATTGTGCGGCGGGATATGCCGTGTTGGCCGTGTAGTGCGCATCAGTGCAAAATCGGCTGGGAATGTACGAAAAAACTTCCGGTTGCACCCGTTTGGGACGCAACGACGGAGAAAATCAGATGAAAATTGTCGTCGTCTGCTGGGGCTCAACGGGTGATGTCTATCCGGTTTTAGCACTGTCGGAACGTCTCCTTGAACGTGGGCATCAGGTACGAATTTGTGCGCTTGAGATGTATAGAGATAAGATACTGGAGATCGGTGCGGAATTCTACGGGATAAGCGTTGTTTTTGATTTGGCGGAATTTCACGCGGCGATGGATGCTATTATTCCGAAGCGCGACCCGACCGCGATGCTGCGGCTTATCGTGGAAGAGGGGATTGTGCGTCGCGGTGAAAAGTGGTATCAGGATTGTTTGAGGGCAATGGAAGGGTTTGATATCGCGATCTGTCATTCGGTTGATATTCCGGGACAGGAGGCTGCGATTCGTAACGGGATTCCGTGGCTTACGGTGACGTATTGTCCGGGGTTCATCAAGTCTTTAGATTTCGCGCCGTATCCGTTCCCGAATTGGGGGCGTGCTTTTAATGCTATTGTGTGGAAATTGGCGGAATTCCGTCTTGCCTCCCGTATAGATACACTCTTTAACCAATTTATTGCGTCTGTTGGTGGGGAGCCGAGGGCTTCCGTGGCGTTAGATGGTATGTATTCGCCACATCTGAACCTCATTGCTGCATCGCCGGCACTTTGCCCACCGGCTGATTTTCCATCAAACCACAAATTCACGGGGGTTTGGCATCTTGCGTCGCCTTCTTATACTCCCCCCACGGAACTTGTCGATTTTTTGGAGGCGGGGCCGCCGCCTGTCATTATTACTTTTGGGTCTATGGGTGGCTCGAATGGACGTGAAACGACCGAAATTTTGGTAGATACCGTTAGGAAAGTCCAGCAGCGTGCGGTTATCCAAGCGGGGTGGGGACAACTCGGCACGCCGGAGGCGTTATCGGACATCTATTGTGCAGAATATATCCCGCATCAGTGGCTGTTTCCGCGGGGGAGTTGCGTTGTGCATCACGGTGGTGCAGGGACGACTGCCTCGGCATGTCGTGCGAAAGTGCCGTCTGTTGTCGTTGCGCATCACGCGGATCAGCCGTATTGGGGAAAACGGCTTTTGGATTTGGGGGTTGCTCCGAAGCATCTGCACCGTCGGAATTTGACGGTTGAAGGTTTGGCGAAACGGATTCAGCAGGTTTTGGAAACGCCTTCTATGACAGCGCAGGCGGAGGTTTTGGGTGAAAAGATAGCGGCGGAAGATGGATTGATGACAGCGGTTACGTTAATTGAGGAGTTTTCGGTTGCCTGAATGGGGAGAAGCAGAGGGGAATTAGAGGGGCATCGCTTGACTATGCTACAACAAATTCTACCTCCCTTGAAGATACCCCCCACGAAGAAACACCCCAGCAAAAACC
>RKRO01000364.1 GCA_007571355.1 Candidatus Poribacteria bacterium
ATTTTATAAGGATTGTCAAGTTTTTTTTTGACACAACACATTAGCCGCTACGACATCCCAAACCTAAAGGATTGGCTTTTGTAGCGGAAGATCAGATAATTCATCTCAAGTTCTCTCGATGTTTGTGAGCAGGTGCCGTCGCAATCGGTTACGACTTTTTTGCATCATAAGGTCGCTATAGGAGACAGCAACCGGGTCGGCGGTATCTAAATGCAGTATATTTTTAACGTGCTGATGCTCGGCTATCGCTGCGGCTTCAGTCTGTCCCTGAAACACCGTTTCCAATTCAATATATTGCCCTAAATCGATAACCGTATCAAGATGGATACGTGTGTTTTTGAACATCCAGATTTCACGGTGTTTTTTAACAATCGTTTCAATCCCTAACGCAGCGGTGAGCAACGTTTTGAGTGTTGATGGATCATCGGTTTTGCTGAGGTGATACTGACTGTAGCGGGATTTATGCTGATTCGGACGCTCATAGTAGATGAGCCACCCTTCGTCATACTCATCAGCCTCACGCAATTTAAGACGCGGTTTACAGGTTTCCGATGTCGAAGCGTCTTTGCCCTTCAATAGACAAAAATAGGTATCGATTTGATGTACGGTTTCACGATGCCATGCGTTTAAGGCAGCCAACTTCGGGTAGAGACTTTCAAGCAACGGACACCGCGCTTTGAATTCTAAATTCGTAGCCATTTTCGTGTGGTTTTCGTGTGGAAGTTCTGCGTATTTTGGCGTTGTTATCCCTGCCCGGCTTCAATCAAGGATCCGAAACTCTTCTTCGGGTTCAAAGTTATCCACACACGATCGATTGCATCGTTCACCGTTTGCTAACAACCAACAGACATCGTTTTGTAACTTTAGCGCGCTGATGATACAGGTCCGCAGCTGCTCCGGGTCAAAATCACGACCTAACAGGTAGCTGTAGCTGCCTGCCCTCATCACCCGTCGGCCTTCATCGGTATTACGGACAATCGAGACAATTTTGACATGCGGCTGATACCGCCTAACATATTCAAACAGCCGCCCACGTGAGCGTCGCGTGTAATCGGCAATTATCATCTGATATTTGCCGAGTTTCAACAAACCCACGGCTGACGTGCTTCGTTCTGAAATATCGCAACCGTAACCTTCAGAATGGATAAGGTTTCTGACTTTATCACGTAAAGCCCGATCCCGTGAAACGAGCATGACGCCCCCTTCCAATTTAGAGACACCAATGTCTTCTTGGATCGTGAGCGGGATGCGTGCTTCCCGAGTTTGCCAATCGAGCCGCCACCGGGCCCGTCGTATCTGCTCGTTGACTTGATCAAGTCTCTCTTCCAAATCCGGTTGCGGCTTAAAAAGTTTGTTCATCTGATATGTCGCCTCTATAACTTTTGGGTGCTGAATAATGCTAACCGAACAGTGTTAAACTATTCTACCATATATATGCAACATATTCCACTCATTTTTTTGTTGATAAAAACCGCGAAATCCTATAAAATGCCTGAAGCATCTCTAACAACCACAACCGTCATAGCAGCCAGCCCGATCCGTATGTTATAATGTAATTGAGGAGCGATTCTATGCCTCTACCACAACTTCCACTCCCTCAACATTTCGATGCCGCTCAAGTAAACCAAGTCTGGCGAATCCCCTATCAAGAACGTCAAAGCGAAGCACTGGCATGGGCAGAGCAGCATGCGATACCCCCGGCATCCGAGGACAATTTTCGGACATGCCTGCTCCTTATTGATGTCCAGAACACATTCTGTATTCCCGGATACGAATTGTTTGTCGGTGGCAGGTCAGGAAACGGGGCGGTTGAAGACAACGTGCGTCTGTGTCAGTTTATCTATCGCAACCTATCACAGCTCACCAAAATCGCTTGCACGATGGATACGCACACGGCGATGCAGATATTCCACGAAATCTTCTGGATCAACGATGCCGGTGAACACCCTTTACCGCTACAGACCTTGATTACACAAGAAGATATTGAATCACGGAAATGGCACGTCAACCCGGCTGTTGTCAGTCGTCTAAATCTACCGAGTCAGGTTTCGGAATCCGATAAATATACATGGCTCAAGGCGTACAGCGAGCACTACGTCAAAACCCTTACGCTGGATGAAAAATATCCGTTGGCGATCTGGCCCTACCATGCAATGCTGGGTGGGATCGGACATGCCGTTGTCTCTGCCGTCGATGAAGCCTGTTTTTTCCACACGATCACCCGTAAGACCCAGACACATTATGAGATTAAAGGACAGAGCCCGCTCACTGAAAACTATTCCGTCTTACGCCCGGAGGTTCTCAACGATGCCGATGGGAAACCGATTGCGAAAAAAAACAGTGCGTTCCGCAAAATGTTGCTCGGATATGATCGCGTGATTATCGCTGGACAGGCGAAGAGCCACTGCGTCGCGTGGACTGTTATCGACCTCCTCACAGAAATTCAGCAGACCGATGCGGCGTTAGCCAAGAAAATCTATCTCGTGGACGATCTGACATCACCCGTTGTCGTACCCGGAATAGTGGACTATACAGAACCCGCTGATGCTGTTTTCGCGGAGGCTTTAGAAGCGGGGATGCACGTGGTGCAGTCAACGGAACCGATCGAACGTTGGACTTAACGAAACGCTCACCAGACATTCGGGTGGAAAGGATATCCGCTGTGGAACCAAACGAATAATTATAGGTTCGGGCGATCACAAGCACTTTAACCGATGACTGATAACCGATAACCTCTTAAGATGTTTGATTTTCAGACTCCACTCTTCTTAATCCTACTCGCGGTTGTTCCGGTGCTAATTCTCGTACAACGCCGGACGCACCTCGGGACAGCAAAGTGGCGAAAAAGTACGACCTTCTTCCTTAGAGGTGCTGCGCTTTTATGTGTGATCTTCGCTTTAGCCAATTTCCATCGGACAAACAAGGAACAGCGACTTGCAGTTGTGTTCCTTATGGACATATCGGAAAGCATCTCTCCGTCGCAATATGAAGAGGCACTTAAGCAGATAAACGCTGCTGTCGCTAAACTAAAACCTACCGATAGATTCGGCATCCTCGGTTTCGCAAGAGATACCTCAATCCTCACGGAAATTCGACAGAATCAGGATCAATCTTTGGCGGTGGTCCTGGAAACGATTGCAGAACAGACGATGCGGCGAGACGGTACCGATGTGATTACTGCGCTTAAGCGTGCCATTGCACTGCTACCAGACGATTACCACCGTCGGATTGTCTTGTTTAGCGATGGAATCCATAACGGGGGCGGCATATCCCTTGAGGACTACCTACCGTTGCTCTCAGCCAGTAATGTCGAAATCCTAACGATCCAACTTGACACGCTTAAGGACGCTGTTCGGGTTGTGCAGCTACAGGTTCCCAATCAGGTGCGTAAAGGACAACCTTTTGAGATAACCGCGGTGATCGAAACCGATGGCAGCATCCCGCACTTAAATGCCACGCTCTACCACGAAGGCGCGCCAATTGATGAATTTGAATGGACTTTACCAAGGGGAACATACCCCAGGCCCTTAGCCGTGCCCCCTGTTACAAACGAGGGAAACCACAGGTATGAAGTGAGGCTCGAGCCGACTGATGAAATCCCTGAGAATAACCGAGGATACGGCGTTGTGAAAATTCAGAGCGAGCCGCGCATCTTATATGTAGAAACGGATACGGCACAAGTTGGACCGCTGAAAACTGTCCTTGAAGAGAACAGCTTCGACGTTGAAGTTAAGTCACCGACAGAGATACCGACTGAGCGCATTGAACTCAAAAGCAGCGATGTCTTGATTCTGAGCAATGTTTCCGCGGATAGGCTTTCACAGGATCAATTGCATAACATCGAAAGTTATGTCCGTGATCTTGGACACGGGTTGGTCGTTATTGGGGGCGATCATGCCTACGGACCAGGCGGCTATACCGAGACCCCATTGGAACGCGTGCTCCCTGTAAAAATGACACCGCGCGAACAGAAAGACACCGTCGCCGTTCTTTTTGTCTTAGACACGTCCGGAAGCATGGCAAATTATGTTGATGGACAGCGGCGTAAAATTGATCTTGCCATCGCTGGGATCGGTGCGGGTATTGATAACCTCGAAGCGGATGATGTCGCTGGAATTATTAGTTTCAGCGCGGGTGAGGCAGCGTTTGTCGTTTCTCCGCTCACATCTGATCACGGCACACTTCGCCGAGCCGTCCAACGGCTTAATAAACCGACAGGCGGAACAACATTGATGAAGGAGGCGATCGGCGAAGCGTACGAGACACTTCAAGCGGATGATGCAAAGCGAAAGTATATCATTCTTTTGTCGGACGGTAAATCTGATGACACGGCATCCGATTTTTTGAAGTTAGCTGAACAGATTGCTGAAGCACGCATCAGCATCACCGCGATTGCGATAGGCGACGCAAACAAAGAACTTCTCACGCAGCTGACAGAGACCAGCGGGGGACGTGTCGTGGAAGTTCAAAACGTCCAAGAACTGCCGACAATTGTAACGGAAGCCGTGCGAGAAACGCAACAGTACATCGTTCAAGAGCCGTTTCAACCTGTTATCACCAATCCGAATGCATCAATCGTGGAAGGAATCGGCACGCCGCCACGACTTCACGGCTACATTGCGACGACAGAAAAGGATACAGCGCAGGTCTTCATCCGTTCGCCTAAAGATGAACCGATTCTTGCAGGATGGAACATCGGGTTGGGGAAAGCGGTCGCGTGGACATCCGACGTTAAACCGGCGTGGGCAAAAGAATGGATTCCGTGGCACAATTTCGGGAAATTTTGGGGGCAGGTTGTCAGTTGGGTGCTGCCTGCGGCGGACGCAGATGCCGACTTTGATCTCACGGTATCCCTTCGCCAAGGTACCGCGGAAGTTAGCATTGATACACAGACACCTTCACAAGCTGCTTACGCGGTCCGCGTTGCGGGGCCGAATGGAAACAGCGAACCCATTGAAATGCAACAGACTACGTTGAGGCGTTACATCGGCGCATTTCAGGTACAGGACAGCGGATCTTACATCGTTACTGCACAGCGTGAGGGGGATGGGCGCAAACGCACTGAGGTCCTGTCACTCCCCTATCCGGTGGAATACTCTGAATTTGAGGTCAATACCGATCTACTCAAAAGGCTTGCGTCGGGGACTGCTGGCATCTACGAACCCACGCCGGCCCAGATAGCATCACCTGCTGGTGCGCCCCTCGAAAGCCAAGTCTCGCTTGCCCATACGTTGTTGGTTGTGGCTGCCTTTTTCTTTGTATTAGAGATGATTCTCCGACGCTACAGCATAGCGAGTCGGCGCATCGATGCGTTTTTTGGAAAGTTGCGTGGGCGGTCTGCAGGTGTAGCGGGTGGACAGGTGGACACTGTGCCTTCAACCGAACGCGTCAGAGAAGATACACCGCCATCACAGCCAACGGAAGCAACAATAACCCGCTTATTAGCCGCTAAAAAGCGAGTCCGTTAGGTTTCATTAGGGAAATTGAGGTATTGAGATGTGGGTTCGGTTGAACTGAATTGGGG
>RKRO01000360.1 GCA_007571355.1 Candidatus Poribacteria bacterium
ATGTATACACTTTTTCTGATGGGCGAGGCGACCTCGCCCCTACGCGCCCGCTTTTGCGAAAGCGGGTGTGTAGAGGTAATTATAGATTTTACGAAATACACACTTTTATGAAGATAACCCCCTCCCCCTTATCAGGGGGGAATCAGAGGGCATCGCTTGGGCTTTACTTTAATTTGAAATGGACAAAGCACTATCGTAATTTAGCACAAAGATACCAGAATTGCAAGCATCTAACACGGAGGCTTTCAGCCATCCGCTCGCTATTCAAAAAAACTTGATATACATTTGCGTTTTGCGTATAATATATGCAGAGTTAGTCTAAATTCTACGATTTTCTTTTCGGCATAACTTACGTGCCGAAATATGTTAGAGGAAGTTTAAAGGAACTAATTATGCAAAGAAGACGCGCCAGGACGCGATATTGTAAAGGTGAATTGATTGAACGTGAGGATTTTTCTGAAGATTTAGCAGCGTTCAAATTCCGTGTTGATAAGGCGTTACCGTTTATACCGGGACAATATGCCACTATTGGCTTTGACGTTGATGGAAAGATCGTTCAACGTCCCTATTCGATAGTCTCCTCCCCACATGAACCGTTTATGGAGGTTTTCGTGGAGCTGGTGCCGGAGGGTGCAACCACACCCCTATTTTGGGCCCTGGAGTTGGGGGACACTGTATTTATTCGGGACCGTCTCGTCGGTAAATTCGTGATGGACACGGAGAGTGGTATGACCCGCCATGTCATGGCTGGCACTGTAACCGGGGCCGCACCCTATATAAGCATTGCACGGACGCAAAAAATTGAGCAGGAACAAGGTAAAAGCAGTCCACATCAGATCTTAGCGATCGTCGGTGCAAGCCGTTCGTGGGAACTCGGGTATTATATGGATGAACTCAACGAACTCGCGGCGCAGGAAGAATGGTTCACATTTGTCCCGACAGTGAGTCGTCCCTGGGAGGATCCCGAGTGGAAAGGTGAAAGCGGACGTGCAGAAGATGTGATCCGGAAATACGGCGATCAACTCGGCTTTGACCACACCAATGCCGTCGTCTATGCTTGCGGACATCCACAGATGATTGAGAACGCCAAGGCGATCTGGGCGCGTGCGCGCTACCCTGAAGAACAGATTAAAGAGGAAAAATTCTTTGTAATTAAAGAGTGAAAATTTTTTGAGCATGGTCGGCAGCAAAGGCGGGCGCGGGAAAACAGGCAGCGCGGGCAGAGAGGGCTTCTTATCTGCCCACTTCCGTCCGTTACGCAAGACCTACCGCTATACCCTACTTGTCTCTCTGTCGCATCTGGTAAACGAACATATTCGTCATGAATCGATAGACATCCGATGAACGTCTTGAAGCAAGCGGTGCACGGCTATCAACCTCAGCTGTCTCCATGCTACACAAATAGTCGAGTGGGCAAAATACCACGCCCAGACGCTGTTTCCCAAATCGCCCGGGCACTAAGATACCTTTAAGATACCGCCATTTATCATTGCCTCCTTTGTAACTTGTGCCCCAGAATGTCGATCCGCCCACGGGAGTCTTCTTCAATTTGAAATAAGCTTGAAAAATATCGTGCCGCATATCGTCTAATGTCGTCAACGGGTACTCGGGAAATATCAGACGCAATTCATTTTGTACCAGAGAAGCGAAGGATTGATCATTCCCGCCATCGCCACAGTAATCAAAAAACAGCATACCGTTATGCTCAAGGATGTATTGCCGCAGGGCAGCGCGTTCCGCTGCACTAAAACCGTCTGTCTGATTGTTGCGATCGGCGATCTGTTTATACGATACTGACATTGTCTGATCGTGCCCCGTCATAATGACAAGCGGTGCCTCCATAATCTGATTATCTGTGAGTGAGAGTGCGCCGCCTGCGTAATCCATATCTGCACTAATTGTTCCCACATGTTCTTGTAGCCACTTTATTAGGGAGGGGATCGCAGTGGGGTCTTGCCACCAATCGCTCATATCATGCTTGAGACGTACCAACCGGATATGGCCGCGAACAACGCCGCCTTCTTCATCAATAACACTTCCGAGCTCATCACCGATATCATCTTTGTAAGTGCCGATAATGTCTGGAATCCCTTCTCCGAAAGGGTCTTGACCGCCGGTGCCTGCCTGTGTTGCGTTTCCAAGCCCTTTGCCAGTTCCGCCGCCACCTCGCCCCGTTCCGGGTCTATTCGCGGCCCCTTTTCCGTCCCCGCGCCGACCGAGCCCACTGTCACTTACAACTTCGCCGCTGCCTCTGGCGACATCTATGTCAGGCGCGCCAGGGGCAAGAATAGCCTCTGGTGAAGGTGCTAATTGCGCGACTGTGGACGCAGGCGGCGGCTCAAACCTCGGGGTCTCCACAACCCGTGGAAGTGCCGACATCGACGGGGGCAGACGCTTCGCTGCTGCTGGACTCTGAAGCGGTGCCACAGTGTGGCTTTTGGTCGGCTCCACCACTTTCACTGGCGGCTTTTTGGGGACATGCCTCCGTGGCAGTGGACGAACAAGATCAATGGCGATCACGTCTTCTACCTCTTCTACCAGGGGTTTCAGAAGCCATACCGCTGTCACAACAATAAAAATTCCGTGTACTATCAGAGAGAATACCAATGCTCGGTTCCTACGTTGCCTGGCGTAGTACTTCTCGATCATGCGCGTGTTTAGCATATTTTGCCTCTATTTGTGTATGCATTGCGGCGTTCTGCAGCGTATATCCAACAACTGGCCTACCTATTGCACTTTGCGGAGCAGTGCCTTGAGGTAATTTGACGGAACGACGAAATTGAGGTTTTGTGCATCTGGGTCTCGGTGCCCTGCGGTTGCGACCCCAATAACTTCGCCCTTCTCATTGAGAACAGGGCCGCCGCTGCTTCCTCGGGAAATAGGTGCATCTATTTGTATCCACTCACTATGGATATTACTAACAACCCCCTTCGAAAATGTTCCTTCCAATCCTTTGGGATTTCCTACGACGTAGATGGTTTCACCAGTTTGAACTGCATTGCTGTCTGCCAGTTGGAGGATTGGTGTCTGAATTTTCATTGCCTTTAAGATGGCAAGGTCATGTGCTATATCTACAGCAGCGATCTTTTCTATGGCATATTTTTTTTCACTTCCGATATCCTTTACGTAAACCCACGTAGCCCCTTCAATAACGTGATAATTAGTCGCAATATAACCAGAGCGAATGAAGAATCCGCTGCCTGTTGCCAAAGTGTCACCATCCTTATCAACAGCAATCAAATGTACTGTAGACTTCTGCGCTGTTTGTGCGATTTGTTGCGGGGTTGGTGAAGATGTAGGATTCTGTTGTAAAGTCTTTTTCGTAGGCATCAAGTTCTGTGATGTGTTAGAGGATAGTGACACACCGCTTGAAAGGATTTCATTCACATCCCATAACAGAATGGTACCATCTTCGCTCCCACTAACGAGAGTATCTTCATCCTTATTGAAAATAAGAGAAGTTATTTTCCGGGTGTGTTGTGTAGGTATGGGTATTTCACGTCCGTCGACAACTTTGCGTAGACGAATCCCCCCCATTTCGTCGCCAATTGCAAACAAGGACTTATCGGTCGACAACGCTAATGCAGTGATAGCACAATCCGGGCCATCAATACTCTGATGCTCCTTCTCTATACCAGTGTTTGCATCCCATACTCGCACCTTCCCATTCGCTTCGCCGCTGAAAAGCATTATGTCGTCAGGACTGAACGTTAAGGCAGTAATCGTGCTTGTTGCGCCTATGAGTGTTGTTATTTTGCTGCGGGTTTCTACATCCAAAAGATGAATTTTGGCATCCTTGCCGCCACTTGCAAGGGTTTGGCTGGTGGAGGACAAAGCGAGCGCAGTAATTCCATCTCTGTTTCCCTCAAGAGTGCGCGAGGAGTTGTTGTTCAATAATTGGGATACATCTGACAAAAGGATAGGGCTTGCATCGTCGCCACCGCTGGCGAGGATGCCGCCATCACGGGAAAAAGTGACAGCCTCGGTTAAACCTGCATGTTCTAAAATAGTGGAGAGTTGTCCCCCGGTGCCGGCATCCCAAAACCTGAGGATACCATCTAACCCTGTGCCGCAGGCGCGAATCCGATTATCGGCTGTCCACGCCAATGCCTTGATGCTGCCAGTATGTCCCATGATAGGAAACCTTTCGATACGGAGATCCACGTCCCATAATCGGACAGTGCCATCTAAACTCCCGCTTGCGAGGTTTTTTCCATCTTTTGATAACGCCAATGTCCAAACAGTATCGTTATGTCCATCAAGGGAATGCCCAGCAGGCGAGAATTTATCGTGTCTGCTCACATCTATGGACCAGAATCGAACCCGCTTATCCGCGTTTCCGGTGACGATTGTATAATTATTTAGGTCTGCATTTGGTGTGAAACTTGCGGCATAGATGGCAGTTCCGTCTTGACGAAGTGGAGCAATTTCCTTATGCGGCGGCACGAGGTCCCTTAACCTACCTGTTCCGTCTAAACTGATACTGAGCAGCAGTTTGCTATCGGGTGAGAACACCACTTTCCAGATGGGTTCGCGATCTTCGGTAAATTCGTAAATGCGTTCCCCCGTGCCTGCATCCCAGACTCGGATTGTGCCGTCACCGCTGCCACCTGCAATCCACCTACTATTAGGAGAAAAGGCAATCGTGGAGACCGGCTTGCTATATGGAAGAACTGGGCCGGGTTCTTTCGTATCGAGGTCCCATATCCTGATAAGTCCACCGACTTCCATATTGCCTCTATTAGGTCCATCAGCACCGCCACTTGCAACCATGGTCCCGTCAGGTGAAATCGCCACGGCATAGATTGGGCCTAGGTTTCTGTCAAAAGTATGTATCGATTCGGTCCACTGTGTTGTTGGCTGGGACGAGTTGACATCCCACAAACGAACCGTTCTATCCCAATGTGCAGCTGCGAGGGTGTTACCGTCAGGGGTGTACGCGATAGCATTTGCACCGCTCATCTCACCGGTGAATAGATTCACCTCGTCGCGGGTGTCGACCTCGTACGTCCAAACGCCGATCGTTGTTGCGACAGAAAAGTGTTCACCATCAGGCGAAAACGCAATGTCATTTATCCACTCTTTACCGTAACGGGCTATTGCCCCTTCAGGGAGATGCCATCGCGTGTAATCTTCTTGTGCGGGAACATTGGATAGAGCTAGAAAAACAAACAAAGAGATTGTAAGACTTAACAGCGATATTTTTTTCATGAGACCTTGCTCCTTTTTTGCGTGGGTTGGTTAGGGTAATTTTCGATCGTCAATTAACTTGTGGCATATTTTAGCAATTCACTTTTGTTTGTAAATAGACAGAATACTCGTCGGGAAAACAGATAGACACCGAGAGAACCGCCATGCAATAACAAAACGCCAGCGACGCAAAACAGAACGTGCACCGACATGAAAAACTGTGGCAGCGGCAGCACGTCCCGACGCAGCGCACCGGAATTATGGAGAATAAACTGAATCTGTGAAGTAAAACACTTAACGGGTGTAAAG